>CAYTVR010000441.1:0-4850 GCA_964441245.1 uncultured Saprospiraceae bacterium
CTTGTCTGCTCGTTGAATTTTCCCTACCAGCCAGAGAAGTGCCAATTACTTGTAAAGTTTTTAAATAGGGCGGTGAAGGATTTGGCTCCCCCACTCTAAAACCATATCTAAATAATCCCTGACTTAAGGTAGAGTCAATCTCCACTCCCGAAATACCATCTATGATTTGAATACTCGCAGTGTCTATTATGCAAAACTCTTCGTTGTAATAATATTCTTTCATTCTAATATCGATGCTGTCAATAGCATACTGTTCGAGTACAATCAATGAACAGGTATCAGAAACCGGATCCAATCCATTTGAGATTTCAATATCTGGAGGAGCATAATATATGAAATCCACAATGGTATCTTTCAATGAAATATCTAATTCTGAGCCTCCAGCAACTTGGAAAAATGTTTTTATACTTGGATCAGAATGCTGCGTAACCGCAATGGTTAGATTTTCAAGTGGAGGTAGGTCTTCAAAATCATACACACCACCTTCGCTGACATGAAATGTATGGATTCTCTCCAGGCAATCATTGGGTGTACTAATTTTTACTTTACATGTAACAAGAGAGTCAATTATAGAAGCTCCACAATCGCCACCTGCAACTCTACAAGTTATTTTTCGTTTGACCGTGTTATTAAACAAGATTCCAGCAATAGGACTGGTTACGTTATTGACTTCCCAAAATGCAGGAATGAAATTATGGTCTTCGAACTTTGGCGTTAGTGTTCCTGAGAACCCGGGATCAAATTCAATGGTAAATCGTCCAGTCGAATCTGTAAATATGGGTGGTGAAAAAGATGTTCCATTAACCAATATTTCAACTCCTTTTTGAAAGCAATCTGTTCCTTCAAACCGTACAAAACCTGAAACTGGCAATGTAGATAGATCTGTGAAGTCAACCTGATCTACCGAAGTGACACTAGGATTGAGCGTAACTTGACGTGTATTCGGAGTAAACTCGTGAGGAGTCGTTTTTTGATTTGCTGCAAAGTTGGACCATTCTGCTCCATTTACCTCGCCAAAGTCCAGAAAATATGATCCTACATTATTAACTCTGTTCCCGTTCCCTTCATCCATAGGGAAATACACAATCAGTCCATCTTCAGTAAAATCTCTCACATCAGCCGCATGAGCCATTATCATAGCTTCTGATAACAAAGTGTCATAAATAGCAACCTCATCGATCAATCCATTAAAGTAGTAAGGCATCACATCATCCAAAGAAGCTCCTAAATACCAATTGTAAGTTGAGTCCGCCCAATTTCCAGGAATGGTATATGAAGCTGTATTTTGAATTGCCCCATTGAGGTATCCTTTGACCTCTCCGGATAGACTATCCATAGTAATTGCAATATGATTGAACCCATTTACCAAATCTCCAAATGACTCACTATTGCCGTTGATATCCAATTTTAACGAAGTACTACCTCCCTCCAATTCACTATATATTTTGAACGTATTACTTCCTTCTTTTTTCGATAGAATCGTTTGAGATGTTCCAGCATTTGTGTTATTTATCCAAAACTCTATGGTAGATTTAGACGGGAGACTAAAATCTGGTAGAACAACATGATCCATTTCACCACTCTTAAATTTAAGGGATTTGTGGAAATAGAAATTCTTACTAGGTTTTGCTAAAAAAGTAGTTCCAGTGCCATAACTGACACCTTCAATTCGGTAGTACCCTTCTTCATTTGTAACAGCTGCAGTTTTCACGTCTGGGCGATCAACATCAAACTCAGCACCGCAAAAATATATTTGGTGTCTATTGATAATGTCAAAAGATTTACTTCCTAATTCCTCATCAAATTTCCAATAATGTTTGAGACCTTCCGTATTTGAAGATGCTGTTCCATACATTATCATTTCAAGATCCAATTCATCCAATAAAGAATGATATATCCTAAATTCATCCAGCTTTCCACTCCATCCATTCTCTGCATTTTGTTGTCCAAAAAAGATGGTATCAGGCGGAGCTACATTGTCCATAAAAGATTGATCTTGCAAGATGCTGTCTGCATATAGTCGTAGTGTATTTTCAGAGGATTCAAATGCCAAAGTAATGTGTTGCCATTCTTCAGCGTCAAAATTATAACTGAGTGAATTGGCTCCTTGAGAAACGCTTATTCCATCAGCTCCAGGAAGTGCCTTTATTTCAAAGTCTGAGTTGCTGAAATTTAAAATGGTACCATTCTCATTTGAAGTCGATGTTTTAACCCAAAATGCCATAGTCCAATCGTTTCCAATCTCGGGTAAGAATGGATTTTCAACATCACTGATTGTTACCGCACCATCTTGTTCTCCAAGTGCTGCTGAAAACCCTTGCATTGGAAGCAGAGTTACTTGGGTATTGGGAACTGGTCGATTGTTCAGTGTTCGCACCCATCCAGTGACCACGCCATTGGGCACTTGAAAACCAAGTGCCTCTCCGAGAGGTCCTTCACCAAATTTGTTAATTCCAGAGACCGTATAGGTATAGGGACGACCTGCTATAACATTAAAATCATTGAAATTTCTAACTTGTGGTCCTACATTTGCTAAGAAAACACCGTCTCTGAAGATATCAAATCCTTCATTTGGTGCTGAACCTAATGGATCCAGTGTCCAGCCAACTTGAATTCTATCCAGTAATTCTCCCTCACTGGCGAATACATTTGGAGCTTGCGGGGGTAAGAGAAATTGGGCATAAAAACCATAATCTATGACTGCTTCTGTAGAATTGGTTTGACCAACGAGCGGTTGTCCCAACAATATATTTGAAGCAAACTTAGGGGATACAGAATTTGTGCTGGCCCCATACGTTACTATTATTTTTCCTCCTTCCAATTCTGTTGATTCGTTGTCTTGAGGTACACATTCTTGGGCATCCATTGGTAATGAAAGCGCCAAACATATAATTATGCATATTACACGTATAATCTGAGTATTCATCTTTATTTTTTTTAAAGTTTACTCAAATTATCGAATAGAGAATTACTTACTTTTTAAAATTGCGGATTGGCGAAATGATCTGTTATAATTAAGGATGTGAATACTTTTTGCAGTTGAAGATTTTCAACCATTTACACCAGATATTTGACCAATAGTAACCAACACACTACTCAATAATTTAAGAATGGGCAGAGTAGTCTATTTTTCAGCGATATCCGATGATTCGTTTTCTGTATTCTTTTTTTGTGTCAAAAGAGCCTCTAAACTAGAAATGCGTTCTTCAATATCTGATGTACTTGCTCTCAATGTTTGGTTTTCGTTGATCAGCCTACTATTCTCTTTTTGAAGATCTACAATCATTCGATACATCTCTTGGGATGCAGATACATTGAGCATTGAGATGGCATCATAATCAACCGTAAGAAAGTCGTCAACGTATTTACCATAAACAAAAACATCTTCCGGCTCTTCTTTTGTTTTTACAGAAAAGGTAGTCTCGTCATAAACGGCAGCTACTTCAATTCTACTCATTCTTTTACTTGGTGTAATTAAATCAATTTGATCGCCTACTGTAAAGTCATGGGCTTTCTCGAGTTCGATTTTTAATTCACCTTCGCTAATACTTATTGTTTTTGCTTGTGCATATACATTTGGAATTAAATTTTTGCTTTTAGTTACTGCTTCGGGCAACACATTCTTAATTTGCTGTGCAATAACTTTTTTCTGACGGCGGTTATCATGATTTACCGCATCAATATGTTCATATTCAGTGATTTGAATTTTATTAAGTAGAGCTAGATCATTCTTTGCGTCAGACTGTGACAATTTGGTTTTTATTCTTTCATCAGAATTCACCTGTACTCCTCCAGCATAGACACGACCTGTTGCTACTGTAGATCCTTCGAAAATGGCTCTTACATCAACTAAGACATCTTCTGTTGTGCTAAACACATTATCTCCTCCTTGCTCAAAATATTTAACAAATGCTGGACTTCCTTGATTGGGAACTAAATCTGATGGACTACCAAATATATGTAACGGTACAATTGGACTCTCTGTACCAATTCCAAGTCGCGAATCATTGGTAAATGTCATTTTTGGTACAGAATTGTTGTTGATATGAAAGTTTATTCTCTCAGGTGCAGTAGCATCACCAGGCAATACATTTAATCCTGTATTATTGGCCTTCATGGAAAGATCAAGAGCGGAGGTATTATTTGGAGTTTTTATTGCAACACCACCATTTGTAGTATTGATATGGTTTTCAATAAACAGGCTATTATTACCGTAAATATGACTATTAACTTCCATTTGATCGGTTACTTTTAGAATAGATCCATCAAACGAGGCAGACTGATTATTGGCGGCAATAGAACTTACCGACATCGCATAAGGTGAGTATCCAAGCTTTGTGCTGGGTCCCAAAACTTTATTGTTGATTTCAACTTCCAGATAGAGTTGTTCTCCAAAGTCTGAAGGGTCAAGTTCCGTAACACTACCAAGTTGATGGCTATAAATACCACCTTCTACGTTTACAGTTGCCGTTTCGGACCAAACCTCTTGATCCATTTCATTTTTCAATTTAAATTTTATGGATTGCTCTCCATCAGAGACCGCTTCACCAGATATACTTTTAAGTGTACTTTGAATGCTTATGGTCGGATTTTGGGAAAATGATTGAATCGAAAAAATACCAAATATTACGAATAGAGTGAATTTGAGAAGGTTCTTCATTGATTTTTTTTAGGAGTTAGAAAAGTTACTAAATTTTATTTTGGCTATGACCATCACAAAATTTCAAGCCAAAATATATGAAATTATTTATTATTTGAAAGAACAGTAGACATTAATTAAATGAATAAGAGAAGAGAAGCTTGAAATCAAGATAAGGTAGCAAAAATGATAGTCCAACCATTCCAATGGA
>CAYTVR010000442.1:0-4817 GCA_964441245.1 uncultured Saprospiraceae bacterium
TTTATTCCACCTATCTTTATTGGGTATACCATTCGTTAAATATTAAAATCGAAAAGCTATGACAAAAAATCACCAATTACCATTCATCCGAATCCAACTCAAGATAAAGTTTGGATCAACTGGAATGAATATGTCGCAGAAAAGATTGAAATTTTAGATATTACTGGAAAAATTTTAAGTGTACAAAAAGCCCAATTCGATCAGGATGAAATCAGTCTTGGTGCTTACGCAAAAGGGATTTATTTTATTAGAGTGATTGGCGAAGAAGGTAGTCCTGTTTTTAGTTTTGTAAAAAATTGATTGTTTATTTACCTGTAAGGGAGTAACAGGATCTTTAAGTATAATAAATACCGAGTAAGTTTTCAAAAAAAATAATAAATTGCCCTAAAAAAGAAATGCTACCATCCTTTACTGATCAAATGGGCCGATCCGTCGAGTTGCCTCATCCTCCTCTACGGATCATTTCCTTGGTTCCTTCTCAAACAGAGCTACTCTTTTATTTGGGACTTGATGAAGAAGTGGTCGGTATTACTAAATTTTGTCCCGACAATGAGTGTAGGGATCCTGATAAGCAATTTAGAAAGAAGCCACGAATTGGAGGAACCAAGCAATTCAACATGGTCAAGATTGCTGAATTGCAACCAGACCTGATCATTGGAAACCTCGAAGAAAATGAAAAAGAACAGATGGAGGTTTTATTTAAAAGATATCCTGTCTGGATGAGTGATATTAAAACCTTAGAGGATGCCCTAGATATGATCGAACAAGTAGGACTTTTGGTTGGAAAAACAGCAGCTGCACAAGTTTTGCAAAAGCAAATCAAGGATCAATTTTTAAACTTAAAAGCACAAACCGCCCTTATTCAGCCTAAAAAACGAGTAGCCTATTTTATTTGGCGAAAGCCATATATGCTTGCTGCTAGCGATACTTTTATTGATCAAATGCTCCATTGGGCTGGATTTGAGAATGCTTTTCACAATAAGAAACGCTATCCGATAGTTAATAAAGAAGACCTCCAAAAATCAAATCCTGATGTTATTTTACTCTCATCAGAGCCATTTCCTTTTTCAGAAAAACATTTTCCAGAACTACACGAAATTTGTCCAAAAGCTACCATATCCGTAGTTGATGGTGAAATGTTCTCCTGGTATGGCAATCGCTTATTGCATGCTCCAGCTTATTTCAGTAACTTGCAGGTATCATTAGATGAGGCATTTTAAGTGTTTTTTAGTTTACAACCATACAAGACATTTAAGTAGGATATAAGATTTTCCCAAAAGGTAATCCATGTCTGCATTTATGATTATAAAACATTGAATAACTAGATAAAATAATCCCTTGCTATGAAAGCCATTCAAATCTTTTTCATTGCCTTTTTATTGACCACTTTCACATCGAACGATCTTTCTGCTAAAGTGATTGATGGTGAATTGATTATCCAGTTGAAACAAAAAGTGGATGGGGAACATTTTGTAGAACAATTCAAAAATGAATACCAAACTCCTACTTTAAAATTAGTCAAACGTTTTTCCAAAAAGTATCGATTGTTTTTATTGTCATTTGATCCTCAACTTGAAAATCAAGCTGCCTTGATCGCTGCTTTAAAGCAACAAAAACAAGTGCAATTGGTCAGTATCAATAGCCAAGCAAGCTTGAGAGAAGAGAGACCCAATGATCCACTTTTTGATAATCAAGTGGATCTAGAGTTGATCAATGCTCCAGAGGTTTGGGAATTTACAAAAGGTGGAACTACCGCTCTTGGACATGAAATAGTCGTCGCCAATCTCGAATCCAGTGTTCATGAAGATATTGAAGAAAACTATTGGTACAACGAAGGTGAATTTCCAAGTGACGGCCTAGACAATGATGAAAATGGTTATGTCGATGATTATTTAGGGGTCAATATTACGGAAAACAATGATTATCATCCAAGTAGCAATCACGGAACTTCTGTGGGTGGAATCATTGCCGCCAAAGGCAATAATAATTTGGGGGTTACGGGAGTCAACTGGGATGTCAAACTGATGATCGTTACCTCAAGATTAACGAAGGCTGAAATCATGGAAGGATTGACCTATGTTTATGATATGCGAAAAAAATACAATGATTCGGGGGGAAATGCAGGTGCTTTTGTCGTAGCGATCAACACTTCTTTTGGCTTTGATAATCAAAAAGTAGAGGATGATCCCTTAAATGAGATTTGGTGTCAACTATATGAGGACTTGGGTGCAGTAGGTATCCTTTCTTCTTCTGCGACCAATAATACCTTGAATACCAATATTGATTTGGTCGGTGATATGCCAACTACTTGTCCTAGTGATTTTTTAATCGGTGTCACGGATAGCAATACTGAAGATCAACTAGAGGCTGCCATTGGCCCAATTCACGTCGATTTATCTGCTCCAGGCACGGGTACTTTTACAGTGGAGACCACCAATGATTATGGAATTTTTACAAGTACATCAGCAGCGGCACCTCATGTTGCAGGCGGTATTGCATTACTCTATAGTCTACCCTGCGAAAAATTAGCACAAGCAGCCATCGATCAACCTGAAGCCACTGCTTTATTGATGAAAGATTTCATTTTAAATGGTGTAAAAAAACTAGATGCGCTAGAAGGAAAAATGGTTGCTGGAGGTCGATTGGATTTAAAAGGTAGCATGAATCTGATCACGGAATATTGCGATGGTGTTCCAGAGGGACCACTTGAAATTACTTCCTTAACACCTAACTTGCTGCGTGCTGGTATGGTACTGAGTGCTAAATTTCAAACACCAGACAGAAATAAATACACCATTCAAGTTTTCGATGCTATTGGACAATTATTACAGAAAGAAGAGATTACCATTCCAACTTTTGAAGCTTTTGAATATAAAGTAAAAACGAATAATTTTGCACCAGGTGTTTATATCCTTTCTATCGAAAACATCAATGATATTCAAACAAAGAAATTTGTAATTTATTAGAGTTATTGGATATTGGTTATTGGATATTGGTTATTGGATATTGGTTATTGGATATTTCTCACTGAATATTGGATATTCCTTAACCCCTAATTCCTTGACGGAAAATGATTGGTTAATCACGGGTTGTTCTCTTGCTGTTCTTTTGATAAAGTCTTGCCATGTAATTAAGTGGTTTAAAAATTCTAAGCTATGAAATATTGGTCTACTTGTTTGCTCGTAGTCTGTTTTACCTTTTTTGCTTTAGCAAATGTATCTGCAAAAGTGATCGAAGGGGAATTGATTATTCAACTAAAGGAAAATACGGATGGGCGAATATTTGTCAGTGAATTCAAACAACAATTCCATGCTCCTTCACTTCATCTAGTCAAACATTTTTCTAAAAAATATCGATTGTATCTATTGGCCTTTGATCCAAAATTAGAAGATCAAGAGGCTTTGATCATTGCCTTGAATCAACAAAGCGAACTCCAATTCGTCAGTAAAAATAGTGTAGCAACATTGCGTGATAAGGCACCCAATGATCCCAATTTGGAGGAACAAATCAATCTTGATATCATTAATGTATTTAGTGTTTGGGATTTTACAACTGGTGGAACTACCGCACTGGGAGATACCATTGTAGTCGCCAATATGGAACCAAGTGTCCATGTCGATATCGAAGAAAACCATTGGATCAATTGGGATGAAATACCTAATGATTCTTTCGATAATGATGACAATGGTTATATCGATGATTTTCGAGGAGTCAATATTCAAGATAACAATGATGAACATCTTTTGAGTAATCATGGGACTTCTGTTGCTGGAATAATTGCTGCAAAGGGTAATAATAATTTAGGCGTAAGCGGAATCAACTGGGATGTCAAACTGATGCGTGTTTCCCTTGTCAACCGAACTAAAGTTAACATCATCGAAGGCTTAAGCTATATTTATGAAATGCGCAAAAAATACAATGAAACCGATGGAAATGCAGGTGCTTTTGTCGTAGCAGTGAATACTTCTTTCGGATTTCCTGCGGAGACCGTTGAAGATTATCCTGTGAATCAAGTATGGTGTGACCTATATGAAGATTTAGGTGCTGTTGGTATCCTTTCTATCATCGCTACAGACAATATGCTCAATTTAAATGTAGATCTCGTCGGTGATATGCCTACCCTTTGCCCCAGCAATTTTCTGATTGGTGTGACGGACACTAATTTGCAAGATCAACTTGAAGGTGCTATTGGTAAAACTCATGTGGATTTATCTGCCCCAGGTACAGGAGCCTACACGACCGAAACGACCGATGTTTATGGTGTTTTTGGTGGCACCTCAGCAGCGGCACCTCATGTTGCTGGAGGCATTGCATTACTCTATAGTTTACCCTGCAATAAATTAGCACAAGCGGCCATCGATCAGCCAGAAGCCACTGCTTTATTGATGCGCGATTTTATTTTAAATGGCGTAAAAAAACTGGATGCACTAGAAGGCAAAACGGCTACTGAAGGTCGATTGGATTTAAAAGGCAGTATGAATCTGATCATGGAATATTGTGATGGCTCCCCAGAAGGTCCACTTGAAATCACCTCCTTAGCTCCTAACCTGCTTCGCTCGGGTATGGAACTGAGTGCCAAATTTCAAACACCGGACTACGGTAAATATACCATTCGAGTTTTTGATGCGGTTGGACGATTATTACAGAAAGAAGAAATCACCATTCCAGCTTTTGAAGCTTTTGAATATAAAGTAAAAACGACCAATTTAGCAACAGGTGTCTATATCCTTTCTATCGAAAATACCAATGATATTCAAACAAAGAAATTTGTAGTTTACTAAAGTCATTGGATATTGGATATTGGATATTGGATATTG
>CAYTVR010000443.1:0-4809 GCA_964441245.1 uncultured Saprospiraceae bacterium
TTCTTGTTCCAATTCGGAGAAAGCCTTGTTAATTTTGTTGAGGGAACCCACTTTATTAAGTGGAAGACGAACAATTCTTGATTGTTCTGCCAATGCTTGTAAGATAGATTGTCTAATCCACCAAACAGCATAAGAGATAAATTTGAAACCACGTGTTTCGTCAAATCGTTGAGCCGCCTTAATTAAGCCTAAGTTACCTTCGTTGATCAAATCACTGAGAGAAAGGCCTTGATTTTGGTATTGCTTGGCAACAGAAACGACAAATCGAAGATTAGCTTTGGTTAGTTTTTCCAGGGCAATTTGATTTCCCTGCTTGATCTTTTTAGCTAAATCGACTTCTTCTTCTGGTGTTAGCAAGTCCACTTTTCCAATTTCTTGGAGGTACTTTTCAAGTGATTGACTTTCACGGTTAGTAATAGACTTAGTAATTTTAAGTTGTCTCATGCAAGTAACAGTTTATTAATTAGCAATAAAAAAATGGTTATGTAAAGAATCTTATTTATATATCTTAAAAAGTAAAATCTTAGTTGTTTCTATTATCCACACTTAATAATTAAGGGAATCAACCAATTCTAGAAAATCATAATTGATATGGATAAATCCATATTATATGATCAATGTGTTGGTAGTTCGCTCTTCAAAGAAGAATGAATAGATAATCTGTAAATGGGATGTACTAGTTGAAATCGTGTTCAAACAGCCAGTTAGTCGGCTTAGGTGATAGGGGTTTTGGTTAAAAATGTAGAATACATAGAAGATTGTTTTGATATGTCGCCTTAATTAATTCTCTCTAATATTCTGTCACAAAAATAAAGGAATTTGTCATGCTTGTCAAGGGGTAAGCTTCAATTAATCCCCGAAACGGAACTATATTTGGTACAAAATGTTAAATAAACCTTATTCTAGGTTTATATCTACTTTAATAAATGTATTTTTTTGGAAAATAGTTCAATAATTTGGAAAAATCATTTATTTATTTTTTATTGCGTCTGTAGCGTACTACATTTAAACTATTGATAATATGATCTAATCTTTGAAAAAAAGCCTTTGGCATTAATAAATAGCTTAATATATATTTATTTTTATCCCAATTGTTCAGAACATGTCATCATTTCGGCAATACTGCCTAAGCTTGTTTCTATACCAACATATAGGATCATTAAACAAAATAAAACTCTTTTAGCATATGAAAAGAGTCAAGATCGAATTGGAGTTTATATTTAGAGCATCACCAACGATTCTTTACAAATTTTTAACAACTCCGTCTTGCTTAATTCGCTGGTTTTGCGATGAAGTCGACATTCAGGGAGAAGTTTTTACTTTTTCATGGAGTGGCGCCGATGAGGTAGCCGAACTAATTGATGACATTGAAGACGAAAGAATTCGCTTTAAATGGGAAGATGCTGATGATGAGGAGGAATATCTAGAATTCCGCATGAGAAAGTCTCCCGTGACCAATGAAACCATCCTTGAAATCACCGATTACTGTGATGAAGGGGAAGATGATGACCAACGTCAACTTTGGGAAAGTCAAATTAAAGTCCTCAAACAAGAAACAGGAGGATAAATGGATTGACAAAAGCGCTCAATAGTGTTTTTAGACTCTATCTTTCTTGTTTCCTTATAAAAAGCCTAATTAAATTGAAATCAATTTAATTAGGCTTTTGTACGTTCACTACTTTCAATGCTATGATATAGCGAAGTCCGACAATTAAGCTAAGATGAATATTCCACCAAGGCCAAAATAATCAAAACAATCCCCACCAATCCTACGATACCTCCTAACAAATTAAAAAGACTAAGACCTAATATTCCTCCCACTAATCCAATTGCTAATCCTGCTAATATCAATATTAAGCCCATACGAAATCTAGGTTCATCCGATACGCCTCCAAAAAACTTCTTCTTCGTCCACTTCTCTTTAAATTTCACTAATTTCTTTTTAAGCTTCGTCAGTCGTTTTTGTTGCTTCTTTTGTTTTTTGAGTTCCTTTTTAATCGCTCGATCCACTTTGCGATCTGCTTTTTTCTCTGCTTTGGTTTTTTCTACTTTCTCTACAGCTGTTCCAATCGGTGTTGGCGTATAAGGCGTAGCGAAAAGAGCACAGGTCAATAATAAACTAGTGATCAAAAGGATTCCACGGATACATTTCATAAGGCGTGTTTTAGGTGATTGAAAAATTCGCCCTAAAGATATAAGACTTGTACTCAATAAAAAAATCCTTAATGATTAGTTTAGCTCAAGCCAAAAAAGAAAAAGTGTCCTTTCAGTACAAAGACCAAAAGGACTCTCTAAATAAACTAATTTTAATTTTTATTACTCTTCGAAGAAATTTAAGTTTACTGCTTAATAATTTTATCTGTAAAAAAATTATTCTTTTTATCATGTATAAGAATGAAATATATCCCATTACTCCAAGAATTAGTAGATAGGCTAACATTTGGATCATTCATTTCAAAATGATTAATCACCTGTCCAGTTAAATTGAATATAATTACATCTAAGCGATCACTTGATAACTTTTCAATCATTAAATTGTCTTGAAATACACTTTTAACCACTCTAACACCTTTTAATTTATCATTTGTTACCATCTTAATAGGTGTCGTAGAATCAAAAAGTTCACAGTCAGTAAAAGTTGAGTTTAATTCAATCACTTCACCAGCAAGTAAATCCTTATTTGCAAAAGCAGGGTAATCTAATCCATAACGATAGACTCTAAATGGGCTATTCCCACCTGCAGAATTTCCTTGGGTTATCGGTCCATCAGTATTAACAGGGCAAATATATTCCCAAACTATTTCTTTCTCACTTGTCACTTCAAATAATTGTCCATTGCCACCATTACAGATTATAGTATTTCCATTTGGTAATCTTTGGGCTCCTGAAAGTTTAGAGGCAAAAAAAGATTCCGGCATCGTTGCTTCGTAAGTCCAGGAAAGTATATTTGGACCATAGGCAATATTAGGATCAAATTGATAATTTCCATCTGTATCAATTGGAGGCATTAATATATCCACACTTGAGTAATTACCAGAAGGACGACCTGCTCCATTATTAAAAATCATAATTTCCCCTTCATTCAAATATCCATCAGGTATCCAATGTACATCATGTTGTGAAAATAATTTTTTGTCAGTAGATGTTCCTCTTTGATAAGTTTCTGGATTTCCCCAACGATAAAGGAAATCACCACCTTTCCCTGAATTACCTCCAGTATGACCACTAGCCTCCTCAGTGCTTCCACTGTGATCTATGATCCAAAATTCACTCAAAACTCTTGAACTAAGAATTATTTGATCAAGTGATTCATTATAATCTATTGAATTTAGATGAATCCAATCAACGCCAGAATTAGTAACATAATTAATATCTAATAATTCGGGATGTTCTGCAACTATACCATAGTTGTCTTTTGTTTCATCGAAATCTTGAATTAAGTGATCCCATAAATGCCACTCCCAAACTATTTCTGCATCGTTCGAACCAATTGGTTTAAGTTCGACTATTTTTTCAGACCAGATTCTATTTTGAGTTCCAAAAAAACTAGGATTCCTCCCCGCAGCGATAGCCTCTTCCTTCGTTTTTTCTTCCCAAGCAATGATCAATATATTGCCATCCGGTAAATACGAAATATCATGATGAGGATGAAAAGTCGATGAGAGATAATCATATCCCCATTCCAAATCTCCTTCCCAGTTAAACATTTCAATTCTCCCCCCCTTACCCCCAACAGAAAAGCTTCCTTCAATACTTGCAGTCCGTAATAAATTGCCATTTTCTAACAAATAAGCAGAAGCTCCAGGATCATAATCACTTTCCCATTGATTAACTACCTCACCACAATTATTAATCAAATAAGTATTTTCATTAAATAATGGAAAGATTAAAGAATAACCATTATACGCCTCTGCTGTGTTTTGAAACAATCCCACAGTTTGCTGTGCAAAAATATGGAATGTACTTATAACGAGAACTAGAGAACAAAATAATCGATACATTATGGCTTTATTTTTCAAATAATTCTTTTCAAAAAAAATAGACGTTGAACTATTTAAACGAGATTAAAAAAAATGCTGCAACAGAAATAAATCGTTAATTCTTAAACAAAACGATTCAAATCTCTTGCAACATCTATATTAAAACTATCTTAAAAAGTCATTTCAAAAAATCAAATTTTCATGAAACTTATCTATTACTATCTTTTCATGAACCTCTGCTTAATAGTCTCTGTGCTGTTTTCGATAGCAATAAAATAAATACCCGTCGTCAGATTTGATACATTTAATTCTACTGTATTCAGACCATCTACGGTTGTATGAATTTCGCTTAAAAGAATTCGACCGTTTATATCTAAAACATTCAATGTGATCTTTTCAGTTGTCAAGGTTTCAAATTGAGCAGTCAATTTATCTTTAGCAGGTATTGGATATAAATTAGCAATTCCAAATTCATCTCTAGTTCTTTCTAAGACAATTATATCTGAATATTGAGCTTTATCATCAAAACTTACTTCTTTTAGACGATAATAAGTAATAGCTCTTGGATCCATGTCTTTTAAGCTGTAATTATTGGCCTCCAAGGAATTTCCAGCGGGAGCAACTCGTCCAACTTCCTTCCAATTATCTCGACCATTAATCGACATCTCAATAATATGATCTCTACTATCAACTTCTGACGCAGTTGTCCAGGTTATCAAATTATAATTTTTCATCACTTTTCCTTTAAATTCAACTAGTTCTATCGGTAAGCCTTGAAGGCCAACACAGCCATATACAGTAATCGTCCCTCCTCCAAAAGTTTGATCAA
>CAYTVR010000444.1:0-4804 GCA_964441245.1 uncultured Saprospiraceae bacterium
ACCACTGACTTCCAAAAGCCCCCTATGATTCACTAATACAATATATCCGTCCATGTTGATCAAAGCATTAAAACCACTAATATCTGTCACCAATTCATTTTCATCTATGATTATTCCAGTCAAAGTTCCATTCCCTCCAACATGTGTCAACTGGTTGAATCCAGATAAATTATTCAATTCTTCATTATCACTAATCTCCAATCCTCCATCAATCGACAATAAATTATCAAACCCATTTAAGTCAACTAATTCTTCATTTCTAATAATCAATAAGTCGCCTCCAATGCTTTGCAATCCAATCAATCCATCGACCTGAAGTAAAGCATCATTTTGAGCAATATTGACTTCTTCTTCGACGGATTCGATTCCGCTCAATCCAGCGATTTGCGAAAGCCTTCGATTATTTACAATTTGTAAGGTACCCGATACATTAGCAAGATTACTCAATTCATTCACTTGAGTTAAATTAGAATTGCTCCGTATTACCAAATCTCCCGTGACATCACCAGATAAATTTTGTAATCCATTTAAGTTATACAAAAAACTAGTCGAACTAATTTCAATAGTACCACCCACTGTTGTCAAATTTGACAAAGCAGATAAATCGGTCACATTGGTACCAGAAATGATTAGACTTCCTTCAACATCGGTATAATTAAGTGGAAAAGAATCAATACTTGATTGATTGTTA
This sequence comes from uncultured Saprospiraceae bacterium, assembly GCA_964441245.1. Taxonomy (GTDB): domain Bacteria; phylum Bacteroidota; class Bacteroidia; order Chitinophagales; family Saprospiraceae; genus JALZUU01. Next base: position 692 of record CAYTVR010000444.1, read on the forward strand.
AGAATCAAATCGCCTGGATAAAGCGTTTGTCCTTTAAGTACAGTCGTACATAGGAATGCCATTAAGCATAAAAATAGCTTTGGATTGTTTCTCATGGTTGTCGGTGCTACAGTTAACGTTTCATTCATTACTCCTCGATTCTATTTGGAAAATCGAAAAGGAAAGAAAATAAAAAGAAAAAAAACTACCGGGGAAATATATAATCTAAGGGAGAAAAAACAGAGGTATGGGAATGCCTTTTTAACAGCAAAAAATAAACCAAAAACAACTCAACAATACTTTTACGAATCAATATTTTTTATCAAAATAACAAGCCTCATCTTAAAACAAGAGTGACAGATGAATTTAACCTATTAAAAAAAACAACTATAATTGCTTACACAGCAATTGAATATAAGCACATGGATATAATAAAGCGAGTTTAAAATAACGCTTCAATTAATGACATTTTGATTACCCTCATCAATTCACTTTCTACTTAAAAAGGACTAGATTCGCTTCATCATAAAATCAAAAATAAATTATGTATTCATATATCCTTTGGTTCATTCTTGGATTACTATCCAGCGGCGTTCTTATCTTTTATGCCCGTTCTTATGCTCCCAAAAGCGAAGGCTATACCCTCTCTATTGGTTTATTCATTGTCGCAATCGTTTATATTGGCTTCGCTCTTGTATGGGGTTCCACCAACTGGGTAGGCATCGAAATATTAGGAGTCCTATTCTATGGCCTTTTAGCTTGGTTGGGCATTAGAAAAAATATTCTTTGGACTGCTTTTGGATGGGCATTACATCCGGTCTGGGATCTAGGACTTCATCTTTGGGGACCAGGATATGAGGTCGTCCCAGAGTGGTATGCTATTGCTTGTATATCCTTTGATGCTAGTGTCGCACTTTATATTTTATATTCCTATCAACGGATAGTCAAGGATTCCAATTAATCGAAAATTAGATACGAATATTGCCATATTTTCATGAAATACCTTCTCTTTCCCTTTAAATGGCAACCTAAACATGTATTTTAGCGTTTAGTACAAACAATTGAATACGTTCTATATTAATGAAATTATTGCAACACCATCATATGAAAAAATTATTTTTAAATCTTCTTTGTTTTTTTCTAGTGATGTCGATTTCTTACGGGAATACGAGCAAAAGAAAAAAATCCAAGGATGCAATAGATACCAATACACTAGATGTTGAAAAAATAGTAGATAGTTTAGAATTACGATTACCAGAGGTAGAAGGCTTGGAAAAATTGAACGTTTTGACTTCTTTATGTGAAAAACTAAATAATGCCAATCCCAATAAGGCATACAATTATGTTGGAGAAGGTTTGGACCTGGCTCGAGATTTAAAAGACCCCATTCGGGAAGCAGATTTACTTCGTTATAAATCCAATATCCATCAAGCTAAAGGCGAAAGTAAAAAGTCAGAAGCAGAACTTTCACACGCGCTCGAGATCAATCAACGTTTGAATCATTCAATAGGAGTAGCGAATTGTTTGAATACCCAAGGACAAAATTTAAAAGTAAAAGGCAATTACGAAGCGGCATTAAACAAGCATGAAAAAGCATTAATTATTTTTGACTCGCTGGGTACGGTTCGAGATGTGGTCAATACCAAACAAAACATTGGTACCGTATATATGCGTCAATCTAATTATTCCAAGGCATTGGAATATTACGAAGATGTCATTGACGTCTGCACCAAAGAACAATTAGAACCTGAACTGACTTATGCTTATTGTAACAAAGCTTTTGTTTTGAATAGTTTTGGCCAACCTGCAGAAGCACTCGATATTTATTTCAATGTACTAGATCGTTTTCGAAGACAGAATGATATTTACAATCAGACGAAGTTATATCATCACATTGGCTATACGCTAGAAGAATCACAACTGTATGAAGAAGCACTTTATTATTATAAAGATGTGTTGAATTATTATGAAAATGTGGGTAACAAAGAATACATTAGTTTCATCTTAGACAATTATGGTTCAGTACTTTTATCCATGAATCAACATCAAGAAGCACTCCCCTATTTTCAACGATCTTTACAACTCAAAACAGAGTCAGATATTTTATCGGTTGGTCTTCCTTTACGGAAAATGGGATTGGTGTACCAAAAAGAAAAAAATTATACTCAAGCACTTTTATTTGCTCAAAAAAGTCTAGATGCATATACAATGGTTAAAGATACTGGCGGTATGGCTATGGCTTACAATGATTTGTCATTTTTATATTTACAAAAGAAAAAATTAGGGATTGCTGAAAAATATTCTTTAAAAGCTTTAGATCATTTAAAGCAATTCAAATTGATCCGGGGCGTCAAAACATCTTATGAAAATTTGGTGGACATTTACACTCAAAGAAAGAATTTCTCTAAAGTCGTTCAATTCCAACAATTGTTAGAAAGCGTCAAAGACAGTTTATACAGTGTCAATAAAATTCATGCAATTAATAAAAAGTTAGTTCAAGAAAAACTAAAAGAAAAAGAATTAGAAATAGCTACGCTAAAAGAAAACGAATCTCAACAAGAGCAAGAAATCGTGGCCCTCAAAACAGATAAAATGGCTACCACTCATCGACAATATCTAATGAGTGGCCTGAGTTTGCTGATGATTTTTCTTGTTGGCTTTTTGTATAAAAAAAATCAGAAAAAACAATTAGAGCAACAACAATCGATCGAAGCAGAGTTACAAGCTGTTCATCTTTCAAAAGAAAAACTATCTAGTCAATTGGCTAGTATTGAAAAAGAAGTACTTGCTACACCTAATGTCTTAGAAAACCCTTTGTCCAATAAATCTATTGTACTTCCCGGAACGACTGATCATGTGGTAGTTCATTTTAGTCAAATCATTCGCATCAATGCCCAGTCAAATTATAGCACCTTTCACCTAGAAGGAAATAAAGAGATCACTTCCTCTTATTCTTTGAAACATTTTGAAGAACTTTTACCGAGTGAATTATTTTTCAGAACCCATAAATCGCATATTGTCAACCTCCAAAAAGTCATTAGTTTTGAATCAGGTCGCACCGGAAAAGCATTTTTATCTGATGGATCAAAAGTCAATATAGCTGCTCGTAGAAAATCAATGTTTTCTAACGTAATGAACAATATGAGCTTGATTCGATAAGCTCTACAGATCTTCAATGGTATTCACAAGTGAACTCAAAAAACAAATCCTTATGACGAATTCATTTTTGCACAAAGGCTCGGCTCATACCTCTGGTAAAAGGATTCAAAATAGGCGCTGATAACCATCAAAAGGGATTCATTTTTTAAGCAATTCGCTCCTTTTTAAACTAAAAACACCTTATTTCCACCTTTACAAGCGTGTTATTTTTCTTTGCGAGCGTGTTTTATATATAAAAGGTCAATATACTTCCCCTCTATAGATCATTTCTTTCGCCAAATTTTCATAGATTTGATACTTATTTTTAAATTAAATACAAGCATTGACTAATGAATAATTCAAAATTATTGTTTCTACTTTCTCTTGGCCTATTTTTAGCTAGTTGTGGATCTATCGCAAAATTAGCGGTTCCTGTTGGCATTGATAATAGCGTTAACATTTCTGGGAAAAAATCTAAGTTGACCGAGGGGCAACTTCAAATGTGGGTACATAAAGATCTAGCGACCGATTCTATTCCTGGTATGAGTGTAGATAAAGCACATGAATTCTTAAAAGGAAAAAAATCAACGACCGTGATTGTAGCGATTGCGGATTCTGGTATCGATATCGAACATCCTGATTTAAAATCCAATGTTTGGATCAATCCAAAAGAAGTGGCAGGAAATGGCGTGGATGATGATAAAAATGGATTCGTAGATGATGTCAACGGATGGAATTTTCTTGGAAACACTTATGATGAAACCTTAGAAATCACTAGAATCGTCCGCAGTTATCGTCAACGTTTTGGAGATAAAACCACGACTCAAATTGCAGCAAAAGACATGGCCGATTTCAAAGAATACAAAAAATTAAAAGAAATTGTCGAAAAAGAAGCGGCTAAAGATAGAGGCGATCATTATTACGATGTCGATTTTGACCCTAGAGCTAAATTTGATAAAAATGCTTACAACTATAATGTCAAAATTTATGGCGATA
>CAYTVR010000445.1:0-2782 GCA_964441245.1 uncultured Saprospiraceae bacterium
ATCGTATTGCTTAACTCTACACAGGTAGGCATTCCTGAACTTAGGTCAAAATTAAACACTACGCCTGTTCCCCCCGAATCATCAGTTGAACTTGATGGACATTGTGCTATAATCAAACTGCTTATGCAGCTAAATAAAATTATTAAAAAAAGTATATTTGATTTCATCGTTGTTATTTTTTTATTCTAGATTTTAGAACTGTTTTTAAAGTTATTTTTTTTGGTTGCTCCCTACTTTATTTTGCCTCCTAATCCTCCTCCTGCTTTAAAGAGGCTGCTAGCAATTTTGAATGTAGCGCTATGGTCGCTCATGCCATGCATCGCATACACCCAGTTAAGACCAACAGGTGTCGCTCCATTTTTCAGCACAAAAGCGGAATAAAAAGGCTTCACATCTGCTACTGCTGGAAACATATTACTGACTTGAAAAGGATTTACATTATACAATTCCATTTCTGTAACGGCACTTAAGGCAGGCACACCATTATTTGTCAAAGTAGTGTTCAGTGCATTGAATTCTGTATTTGTAAAGAAATGTTTGACTTCCACAAAAGCGAAAGCGCCATAGGTAACTTTACTTTCATCGATTTCCCAATGACGATTGATTATGCCGGTTCCTGCTGCGTTTTGCACAAAACAAGCATCACCTCCTGTTGCACCACAACTTTGGCTAAAATATTCAGCAGTCGTTGCTCCTATTTTCAATTGCACCGCATCCGCTGGAATCGTCCAACCTCCTGGAACTTTTATAGCTAACAATAGTTTTCCATTTCCATCGCAATAGTAACTGAAACCATCTGCATCGACAGTGACTTCTGCTCCGGTATAGGTGCCGGCGGCGGTGGGTAGCTCTGAATCTGGGCCGCATACTGGATTACATATAGCGTCTACTTCAGCTATGCTGTTGCAATTTGTAGCATTATTGGAAATGGTTTTAGAAACGGTATTATCATCCAGCAGATCACAGATACTATTTATTGCACAGGAAGAGAGGCTGCTATTGCTACTTATGTTTAAGGAACTAATATCTAGTTCCACATCAGCTAGAGCACTTATATCTGTTAAATTCGAATTACCTGTGAATTGTAAAAAACCAGTAAAGGTAATTAGGCCTAATCCGTTCAAACTTGTCAGAACTGTATTATTAAGATGAAGACCTCCTATTGATGTAAGACTTGTCAAATCGCTTAAATCGGTTATACCCGAATGATTGATCAGGCTAACCCCCGCCCCTACTGATGTAAGATTATCCAGTCCGTTTAAAGTTGTTATTCCGCCTACATTCAGATCACCAGTAATTGATGTAAGGTTTTCTAAACCATTCAAATTTGTTAAGAGTGGATTCTCATAAATGTAAAGGTTTTCTATTGTTATAAATTTATCCAAATTACCCAGCTCTTCTAATGCTTGATTATCTCCAATGGTAATTTGAAGCTCAGGATTGTTAACAGCAGAGGAAGGATTCAATCCACTTAGACTTGTTAACGCTGGATTTCCAGTTATGATTAATCTCTCATCAACTAAGGTAAATAGATCTGATGCTCCCCCCGCTAAGCTGGTTAGATTTGGATTGTTCCTTATGGAAAAATAATACATGGATTGAGTCATACTGGTTAATCCACTTAGATTTGAAATACCTGTATTTTCTATCTTAAAAGTTCCATCAGTCCCAAAACCCTCAAAATTAGCCAAACCACTTAAGCTGGTTAAGGATGGAGCACTTATGATGTCGAGCGTGAATGCCACTTCAATATTTCCTAAACCATTTAAGTTAGTGATATCACTTCCATTTATTGTAATGGTATTATTCGGATTAGTACAGTTTGGATAGGTTATGATAAAATTATCTACTTCCGCCTGAGTTGTCAATGTTATATCGAAATCTGGACATGGAGGAGCAACTACACCACAGGCTACTGAGGGGGAAGGAGAAGCCCCATTCTGTTGCTCCCAATCATCTGGAGGTGGGATAGAAGTACTTCCATCATAACCTACATCTTTGTAATAATAAGAATTGTAGTCTTCTGCATAATACGAGTCATCATTGATCACCCATACCCCATTAGAATTTGCATGCAGATAGTAATATTCATCTTCAAGTTGATATACAGGATTCTCATCATTATTAGTAGTACCATCATAGGTGTATACTCCATTTAAATATCCATCTCCTGCATCTGTTACAGTAAAACTTGCACTCACAGTAATTGTAGGTTCTGGAGCAGAACCATCCTGTACTTGCCAATTCTCTACTGGTGGGATATGGGTACTTCCATCATAGCCTGCATCTGAGTAATAATAGCTAGAGTATTGATCTGGCCAATAATCATCCTCAGTGATCACCCATAATCCACTAGAACTTGAATGTAAATAATAATCTCCATCTACATGTTCATATAAAGGATTTTCATCACCATTTAATGTTGAGCAATCCCAGATATATTCTCCATTAACATCACTAGAGCCTGCACCTGATACTGTACAGGTGACCTGAGAAATCAAATTACTACTTCCTAAAAGCATAGCAAAACATAAAAGTGTGTATTGCTTAATTCTCTGCATCCGCTTATTTGTACAATAGCGTCTTAGTACCCAAGCTATCGCTTGGTTGTCTTTTATTTCATTTGAATTTTGTATCGTTCTTTTCATTAGGTAAAAAATTATTGTTTATAAAACTTCATTGTCAGCTTATGACGATCGTACTAAACCGACATGACATGATTATTTCTTACTATTCAGTTTGAATGGAGGAATGCTTGGGTGGATATAAAAGGTGATTGGGC
>CAYTVR010000445.1:2882-4792 GCA_964441245.1 uncultured Saprospiraceae bacterium
AGGTGATTGGGCAAGTACAAAGTTTTAAAAAAAAAGACGCTCATTTTCGAAATTAAACACGGATTAAACCCGCCAAAAAACGCCTCTTTTGTGCCGTATTAAATTTTATCTAACACCTAACTTTCGCAACATATTCAAAGGACTAATTCCAAACTCCTTTCTAAAAAGGCTACTGAAATAGCTATCCTTTTTATAGCCAACTGCAAAAGATAATTCTTTAGCCGTCTGGTATTGACCGGACCTCATTAAAAGCTTTGCTTTTTGCAGTCTGTATTTGGTAAAATATTGATGAGGAGTCGTTGCGATTCGCTTACGAAAGTTTCTAATAAACTGTCGTTCACTCATATTCATCTGGACTGCCAGTTCTTGATTGGACGGCCCCCTTTGCCCAAGGTTTTCCTCTAATAGTTGGTGAAGATTGTCAAGCCAGGGATCATTGGTTGTAGTGGATATATTCATGATCTGTTTTTGTTATTAACTAGACCATAAAAGTAAGGGGATTGGGCACGCAGGAACGGTCATTGTTCTTGCTGAAAGCATCAATGTAGCTGTGGGACCTAAGTTTTTTGGGTAGAAGCTAACCGGAATGGGGTAGTGGTTACCCCTCAAATACCTCTGTAGGAGTTATGCCAAAACGCTGTTTAAAACTTCGAGTAAAAGCATTGGAGTTTTTAAAACCAACCTTATAAGCGACCTGAGCGATGGTGGCGTACCTCCGATTTTCCAGTAGGTAGCGGGCATGGTTTAGACGATGTTCACTGATGTATTTACTACCGGTGAGTCCGGTGAGTTTACGGAGTTGACGTAGGAGTGTGGAGTTACTCATATTAAATTCCTCAACCAGTAAATTAACGGACAAGCGGTCGTCATCAATATGAGCTTTTACAAAATTTTCAAGAGCTTCCAACCATTCCATTTCTTCATCTGAAAAGTGTTTGGAAGTGCTGACTAGTGCTTTTTCATCTGAATTTGAATGCTCTTTCAATACTAAGCTGCGGTCTCGTTGGTGAATCAGCATATTTTGGACACGCACCAATAACTCTTCATCATCAAAGGGCTTGGTGATATAGTCATCGATGCCTATACGGAGTGCACTTAATTTTGTGATTCTATTGGCCTTGGCGGTCAACATAATAACTGGGATGTGGCGCCATTTTTCATCGGACTTAACCCGAGTCAAAAATTGCATGCCATCCATTACGGGCATCATGAGATCAGAGAGAATCAAATGAGGAACTTCATTTGCTTGTTTCAAATAGTCGAGTGCTGCTTGGCCATGTTCGGTTAACACGACTTGATAATCGGAGAGTAGAATCTCATAATAGGCACGCAGGTCGGCATTGTCTTCAGCAATCAATATGGTAGCTTCGTGTTTGTATTGTTGAGTAATTGGAGTACTCAAAACACTGGATTCCATATCTGAATGTTCTTCAGACTCTTCTATCTCTAGTCTGTGGTCTATATTTTTTGATATATAGGCATTAGGATCAGCTAATTTCTTAGGAAATTGAAAATGGAAGGTGCTTCCTTCCCCTAGAACACTCTCTGCCCATACCTTACCATCCATCAACTTCGCGAGTTCCAAACAAAGTGACAAACCAATACCTGTTCCGCCTTCTGTAGGGGCATCGGTTTGAGTCGATTGGTAAAAACGGTCAAATACATGAGGTAAATCATCAGGGTGAATGCCTCTACCCGTATCTTGAACCATAAGGTGTAAATCCGCTTCGCTCTCTTCAATGGTCAAATTTACTTTTCCACCTGGTGGGGTGAACTTCATCGCATTGGATAAAAAGTTGTTGATGACTTTCTCAAATTTATTTTTATCCAACAGTATGTTTACATTTCTGTCTTCAGGAAAGTTGGTTGTAAATGAAATCAACTCGCTATTACCGAAAGAATAAAATTGA
>CAYTVR010000446.1:0-1489 GCA_964441245.1 uncultured Saprospiraceae bacterium
CTCCTACACCACGAATGACGAATGGGAGTGAAATAGTACCTATGGCGAGTCCTTTAAAGAAGCTTTTGCGGCTTAACTTTTTCATAATTTATGTGTGAATAAGGTGTGAAATGAGGTTATAAATATAAACAAATTCATTTTTTGCTCGTTTGAATGCATAAAATGAAGAGGTTTTTCGAGGCTCAAAATACCTTAAATTACTTCTACTTTTGAAAGAAATTGAGTCATCTAAAAAAAAGTTAAAACAAGATTTTTATTTAAATAAGCAATATAAAACGATGAAAGTCAGTTTCTTAAGCAGAATAATTAAATTAAATTAATAATCAAATTGTTTATAACTTGCGCTATTTAATTAGGATTATTAAGAATAATTAGTTTTAAATTTGCGCATCAATTATTTCACTTAAACTTAATTTTACCATGGCAAAAGATGCTTTAAGCTTTTATGACGTTAAGACAAAAGCTAAATTCGAAACGAATGTTTATGAAGTTCGTGAAAAGAACGGCCGTTTTTACGCAGTTACTAAATCTCAAGCTGAAGGTGCTACTCACGAATGTTGGAGAGTATTGTCTAAAAAAGATGCTGAGCGTTTAGCTTAGTAAAATCTAATACAGAACCAAAAGAGATAGCAGTGCCACTTTTTGTGGTGCTGCTTTTTTTATGTCCTCACACAAGAGAGGGCAGATTTGAAAGATAATTTTTGAGAGCAGATTTCATTTTTTAAAATTGAAAAAAGGGGAGTGGTTATCATTTTTTTTTATGGGATATTGTCCTTATTTTTTGCGAGAAAATCATACTACACTTATAACTTATGAAAAACTTACAGCAACAATTAAAAGAAAAAATCGAGGAATTTCGGACCCAACAAAAAATCACTCAACACCTTGCTAAACTCGATCAACGAATAGCTACAGAGCAAACAAAGCTAGAGCAGACATTAAAGAAATTGGAAGAAGAAAACGCAGACGTTGAAAAGTTGGAAAAGATGAGTATAAAGTCTGTCTTTCACAACATCCTTGGTAATAAAGAAAAACAATTAGAGAAAGAACGACAGGACTATTTGCAAGCCGCTCTGAAGTACGATGAACATCGAAAAACAATAGAACTTCTAGAATACGAAAGGGGAGTGTTAGATCAAAAAAACGAACAGGCTGCAGATATTGAAAAAGAAATAGAAAGATTGGTTGAACTACGGAAGCAAGAATTACTAAATAAAAATCCTAAAGCTGGTCAACAATTAATTAAAATCTCAAGTTCGATAGATCATCATCACAAAATGATGATCGAAATGGAAGAAGCCATTCAGGTAGGTACGAAAGCATCACAGGTTTTAGCGCAAATGGTTAATTCGCTTAGACAAGCAAAAAACTGGGGAACTTGGGATATGATAGACGGAAAAAGAATGTCAAGCTACATAAAGCATTCTAGGCTCGATACAGCCCGTCAATTGTCCTACAAGGCCAAACAGATGCTTATACGATTTGAGGA
>CAYTVR010000446.1:1499-4758 GCA_964441245.1 uncultured Saprospiraceae bacterium
TGCCCAATTTGATTTTTCGTTGAATTTTGAATCCTTTGGACGATTCACTGACATTTTCTTTGACAACTTGATTTCTGACTGGATTATTCAACAAAAGATTTCAAACGCCTTGGCCACAGTACGATCTACAAATGATAAGCTCGTACGTACGGTCAACTATTTACGTGCAGACATTCCTAAGCATAAAACGAAAATAGAAAAGCTAGAAACTAATAAGATGGATTTGATTGTGAATGGCTAATGGAGAAACCTTACATTTATTTCTCATAATTTATGTTATGTTAAGTAGTTCTTTTTGAACCTCTCCCACAGCCATACCATAACCATAAATTTTCTGTGGAGGGATTTTTAACACCTATGAGGCTATTAGTACTAATTACTCCCTATCGAGTTAATTTTATCAGAAAGAATTTGAAAACTGAATGCCTTCAAGCCAGCACCCCAGCTTTGGAAAGAAACCTTTGTATCTAATATTTGTTTGGAAACCTTAGTGTTGGATCTATTAGAATGGATTTGAAAATAAAATTCGTCTAACTGCTGTAGCTCCGTAAAAGCGCTAGGAAATGATTTAAATCTAGAATCAGTAGCTAAAGAAAAATATTTCAGATTTTTTAAAAGATGAAATTTCTTAGGTAAATTTTCCATAGCCATATTTTCTAATTCCAATTTTTCTAGTTTCTCTAGTTTGTAGAAACTTTCAGGTAGGCGGAAAATCTTTTGAAGCCCCCCTCCTATTTTCAATGATTTTAATCTCCGTAGTTTAACGAAATCTGATGGCAATGAAATCATTTCGCCATTGCTACAGGTTCCTCCTTCTAACCAAAGGGTTTCTAGCAAGGACAGTCGTTCAATTCCTTTCGGAATAGTTGAAAGTTCATTGCATTTCAACTGCAGAAATCGCAAGTTCGGTGATCCATAAATTGACGATAAATCATTGACTGTACAATTCACCAAAGCCAAATATTCTAACTTTTTTAATTGATGGAATTCGGTAGGCATCTCCCCTATTGTTTGGCCTTCCAATGAAATATGTTTCATCTGCGGCATTTGTAAGAGTATTGTTGGGAAGTTTTGAAACGGGCATTCTTTTTTCTTATTCCAAGTCATTGAAAAATAATCCAAGTTGCTAAACTGAGTCAAATTTTCATCTAAATGAAAAATGGAACTATTATAAATCTCCAAAGCGACTAACTTGTCTTGTGGAATTTTAAACAAACTATCTGGAAGTGCTGAAAAAGGATAATCAGAAAAGTAAAAAGAGATAAAACTCCCCTCTTGGGCTTTGACAATAGCTTCTTGAAAATTATTCTTTACCCTAACTGTATCTTGCGCATTGACATTTGCCGAAAGGCAGAAAAATGCCAATACAGCATAAAAATAAGCTCTCATGTATTTGTGTTTATAAGTTCAAATTATGAAAACTTGCTTTTACAAAGTGGCAGTATTAGTCTTTGTTAAGATTGTGAGTGCAAATGTAGTATATTTTCAATATATAAATAATTAAACTGCAATATTTTGTGAGTTAATTGACTAAAACCCAAGCCGTCTTCTTAGCTATATAATGATCTTCCCCCCCTTTCTTTAGTACTAATCCACTTTCATTTATTTCATCGGTATCTAGTACTAATTTCCATTCGCCTTTCGGCAAATTAAACTCGATATTATTTGCCGAAAGGTTAAAAATAACGATAATATTTTTCCATGTATCACCATTCGCACTATCAGTAATTTGGTAAGCTATAAGATCAGAATGCTCAACTTCTAGAAACTGCAAATGCCTCTTTATCTTTTCCGTTGATGGCATTCGAAAAGCAGGATGTGCTTTACGCAATGCTATTAATTTTTGGTAATACTTAACTTGATTTAAGTGCGTTTTCTTTGCCTCCCAGTTGATTTGATTAAGGGCATCAGGCTTATTATAGGAATTATGTTCACCATCCTTACTACGTAGTAACTCTACCCCGGCATGTAAAAAAGGAACACCCTGAGAAGTCAAAACAATCGTGTTGGCCAATCGATGTAAACGTTTTATATCGCTTTCGCTTAAATCTTCGTTCGCAATTTTGAGCTTGTCATAAAGGGTGTGATTATCATGACAAGAAACATAGTTTATCGTTTGTGATGGTTGTGGTGAAAAGGGCGAATTGGAATAATTGACTTTCTGATAGTCTATTTGCGGATGTTCAGTCGCACCAACAATTCCAAATTTTATAGTCTCTTCCAATCCTTGCTTTCCTCCCAGAATACCACCATCTTTTTCTTCAAAAACTGACCCTTTTATGCCATCTCTTAAATCATCGCAAAAGACTGCAACATTTTCTAATTCCTTAGCATTGACTTTTAATGCTTTTTTAGCATCAGGTAATGGACTTGTACCTGCTGTCCAACCTTCCCCATATAGAAATAAGGAAGGCTCTATAGCAAGAAGTTCTTTCGAAATGCTATTCATCGTTTCTATATCGTGTATTCCCATCAAGTCAAATCGGAAACCATCCAAGTGATATTCTTTTACCCACCACTTTAGGGACTCAATCATGAATTTGCGCATCATGGGGCGTTCGGAGGCGGTCTCATTTCCACAGGCAGATGCATCAGACCAAGAACCATCTTCATTTTGTCGATAATAATAACCTGGCGATTCTAAATTAAAATTAGACTCGTCCCTTACTCCTGTATGGTTATACACCACATCCAATATCACTCTAATTCCATTGTCATGAAATCCTTTAACCATTTGTTTAAACTCTTTAATCCTACTAATGGGATCGAATGGATCGGTGGAATAAGAGCCTTCGGGTACATTGTAATTTTGAGGATCGTAACCCCAATTAAAAGTAGCAAGTTTAGGATCTGTTTCATCCACAGAAAGAAAATCATAACTGGGTAAAAGATGAACATGGGTAACGCCCATTTCCTTTATATGGTCTATACCGGTAGCCAAACCATCTGGGCTTTTGGTTCCTGTTTCTGCTAAGCCAATAAACTTTTTGGGATGACTGCTTCCTGAACTTGGATGGCTGGTTATATCTCTTACATGGAGTTCGTACAATATGATTTCATTGGGTGAATTTAAAGGTGGCTTTTTATCCTTGTTCCAATCTGTTGGATTAGTTGATTTGAAATCAATTATGGCCGCTCTTTTTCCATTGGCTCCGACCGCTTTCGCGTAAATACCGGGCGTCTCTAACAATACTTTTCCATTTTGGGTAACTTCAATGGTATAAAAATATCCTTTGAGGTCTCGCTCTTCTGTAACTTC
>CAYTVR010000447.1:0-4741 GCA_964441245.1 uncultured Saprospiraceae bacterium
AAATATTTATCACTTAGTGATTTTGGAATTACTCCGGTAAAATCAGTTCCTTCCAAACGCTATTGTACCGTGATAAAAGATGGAGAATATTGGGCTATTGGTTTACCCGTATTAATTACTAAGAATATATCTGATGATTCTCAAATCATCGAAAATAATCAGATTGGAGCAGTCATCTATGAAATGAATAAGGAAGGGTATGCAGCCTCACTAAATAAAATAGATCAATTATTAAAACAACCTGAATTAAAAACCAAAATTAGAAATATTGCTAAAAAATATCGAGACTTCTCGAGAGCAGAAAAAATTTACAAACACATTTATTTATGAAAGATAAAAAAATACTTATCACTGGTGGAGCTGGTTTTATTGGCAGCCATTTAGTTGAAAAATTATGCCTTGACAATGAGATCATTGTATTAGATACCTTATTGCGTGGAAATAAAATCCCTAAAGAAACACTTAGAGAAGTTAAATTGATCAAAGGAGATATTAGAGATAAAATGACGGTGTTTGGAGCAGCAGAAGGATGCGACTACATCTTTCATTTGGCAGCTGTTCTTGGGGTGGATGTCGTGGCAGATAACCCTATTCAAACAATGGATACGGAAGTCTTAGGAATGATAAATATTGGGGAGGCCGCTATGATCAATAAGTCCAAAATTGTTTATGCCTCAACAAGTGGGATTTATGGACATAATGCCATTGAAAGAAGTGTAACGGAAGATCTAATGGTAGATCCAAGAACCAGTTATGCGATGTCTAAGAGACATAATGAAATATACCTAGCTTCCTTATATGAGGAAAGAGGAATTGAGGGAATTGCGCTAAGGTATTTTAATGTTTATGGTCCAAGGCAAGACAATAGAATGGTTACTCCAAGATTTATTGAACAAGCTTTGTCTGACCAACCAATTACTGTTTTTGGAAAGGGAGAACAAACTAGAGATTTTACATTTATTGATGATACCATAAAAGCTACTATTCTAGCGGCAGAAAAGGTTTCTGGTTTCCAAATCATTAATATTGCTAACGAAAATGAAGTTAAGATTCTGAACTTGGCAGAAACAATTAAAGTTAGTACTAATTCGAATTCAGAAATTATTTTTATTGATGCGCCCAAGAAAAGATATGATTATGAAGTTGGAAGAAGGTTTGGGTGCTCAGATAAACTATTTTCTCTTACGGGGTACAAGCCTGTTACCTCTTTAAAGGACGGACTTAAAGTTATTTTAGGAAACTATGCTAAAAAAGATGAAAAACTATTTTCCGTTGCTTAGAAGTTGACTTTAATCTTTCTTTTCAATTCATTTATGCCAAGAGTTCTTTTTTTAACTATACATCGACCACAAAGATCCCCTTCCCAAAGGTTCAGGTTTGAACAGTATTTAACCTTTTTAAAGAAGAATGGGTTTGAATATGATTGGAGTTTTATTCTAGATGAGGAAGATGATAAAGTATTTTATCAAAGAGGGAATTACAATGGAAAGTTCAAAATATTTTTAAAAAGCACGCTAAAAAGGATTATAGAAACGATTCAAACTCAAAATTATGATATCGTTTTTATTCAACGAGAATGTTACATGTTGGGGACTTCTTTCTTCGAGCGGATGTTTTCAAAAAAGGCAAAAGTGATTTTTGATTTTGACGATGCTATTTGGCTTCCAAATGTGTCCTCAGAAAATCAAAAATTAGCGTTTCTCAAAAACCCCAAAAAAACTAGTTCCATTATTAAGGCTGCAAACTTAGTTTTAGCAGGGAATGATTTTCTAGCTAGCTTTGCCTCCAAGTTTAATGGAAATGTGTCAGTTTTTCCGACAACTATTGATACAGAAAATCTTCATAATCAACAAAAAGTCCATCAACAAAAAGAGGAGATTACCATTGGTTGGACTGGCTCTTTTACGACCCTAAAATATTTGAAAATTATAGAGCCAATGATCAAGGATTTGACTCAGAAATTCAATCTTAGATTTATGGTAATATGTAATGGATATCCAAGTGATTTGGATCTGGATGGTGTTCATTATGTTCCTTGGTCATTAAAGACAGAGATAAGTAGCCTATTAGAATTTGATATAGGGATTATGCCATTATCCAATAGTATCTGGGCAGAAGGGAAGTGTGGGTTTAAAATTTTGCAATATATGGGCTTGGGAATTCCTTGTGTTGCTTCCCCCGTTGGGGTAAATAAAGCAATTATTACTCATAGTGTCAATGGCTTTTTAGCAGATTCTGAGGAAGAATGGATTGATTTATTATCTGCATTAATTACTTCCGTTAAATTGAGAAAGCAAATAGGAAAAGCAGGAAGAGAAACTGTAGAAAGAAAGTACTCGGTTAAAGCCAATAAAGAGAATTACCTCCAATTGTTTCGCAACTTAGTTACTTCCTAAAATTTAATCGGCTGTACTAATAGATTGTGATTTTGTTGAGCTAAACAATATAGTGAGACTAATGAAGAAAAAAGGTAAAACAGGGATTTTATATCTTGCCAAGGCTCCAAAATTGTAAGAACTAAATCCCACCGAAAAAGCGAATACAATAGTGAATAAGAGGCAGAACAAAAGGTTGGAATCCTTTAAAATATTTTTAATTACGGTGAAAAAGCCAGCTTTCATAAAAACATAGAGTGTAATCATTAAAGCAACAAACGCTTCAATTACACTTGGAATTAATATGATCTTTTTCACTTCCCAAATGAACGGACGAAACAAGGTAACAAAAACAGCAGAAGGGATCTTTTTAATCAAACCGGTAAAGCTTGGATCTATTTCTCCGAGGCTATATCCTGTTCCTCCAGCCTCTTCAGTAACAGAGGCGTGATATTGCTGCATAGTTAAAGCGTAATCTACTATTTGATCCAATGCATACCTTGGGTTATTAGCTGCTAAGCTTTGAAGAAAAAATAAGGCAGCTCCAATTGAAATAAAAATAATGAAAGGCCCGAAAATTAATTTTAAAACTTTGCTTGAAAATGCATCTTGAAATCTTAATATTATCCAAGCAGTCACTGCAGGAATAAATGAAATAGCTACATATGATTTTATTGAAAACATCAAGTAAAAACTAACTAGTAACAAGATGCCTGACTTTAGCATTTTTTCTTTTTTAATGAAGAAATAGTAAGCACTCCAAGTAAAATAACCAACACAAGCCATTATAATTGTATCTTTCATCAGCCCTGCAGATCCCCAAAAGAAAACGGATGGAATGTATAAGCAGGCAAAGGCTAATTCCTTTTCGATCTTTGGGTATAAGTCATAAAATACTTCAAATAATTTCCAGCACCCGATAAAAGAGAAAAATGAAAGGATAAATCCGATAGATAGGTAGGAATTAAAAGTAAATAAACTAAAAAATGATCCAATTTGCATCAATAATGCACTGTTGTAAGAATTAAAATACCAACCGGCCATAGGGGTTGCAATTAAAGCGTAATATTCTGATTTAACTAAACTTTCAGGGGGGTAAAACATAAATTTTAAAGCCAAAGCAGGATTTTCAAAAAAAGTGTCATAAATCTTAGTCACTCCAAGGTAATAACCAAATGTATCTCCTCCATGGTAATAGACTTCATACATCAATGCCGAAATAAAACAACCTAACATTCGTAGATGTAAAGCTGGTAAAAAATACTTTTTAAGATTTGAATTTTCATATTTTGCCTTTCTATATTGTAATGCAGACCAATAAAGAAATATTAAAACTAACGGAGCCATAATTAGATCACGATAGGTCAAAATATTATAAGGTTCCCATCCCATAATTTTTATTTTTTTACAAACTAATAGTTTTAGTTACAGTGGCTAAGGAATATTTCGAAAGCAGGATTCATTTTTGGCTTTCTAAAGAAGAAGAAAGAGAGACTCACGGTTAGTAGATTAGATGCAGCTAATATATATATAAATTTGGACAAAGATGTTGCTATGACTTGATGAGGATGGTTTACTTTTAAAATTTATAAAAAAGGTTGAATTCTGGAAAAAAATTATAGTAATTCGGAACTCAATTTTTTATAGCTAAAACATAATAACTTGAAAGTTGAAATTTTTGAAGACTTCCTGCCATTACAATTCAGCAAAGAATTAATAGAAACCTACAGTCAAAAGAAAGCGGCAGATAGAACCAATAAAACCAGTTGGGACAAAGAGATAGTGGAGCATTCCAATTTCGTTTTAGTAAATGATTTAACACAAGAGCATCGTTTTAAAATTGTGGTAGCATTACAAAAAAAAGATCCTCAAATAGATATCAATAAATTGGTGAACGCCAATGCCATGTTTTATAGATGGAGCCTCTTCTCTTATATCCCTCCTCATAATGACCATGATTCACAATTGGCACTAACTATTTATCTAAATGAAGATTATCACATTAAGGAAGGAGGCGTATTTATGTATAAGATTAATGAAGAGGATAATTGGAGGGTAATAGAGCCCAAATTTAATAGAGCTGTTCTTTCCAAAAGTAAGGTCCTTCATTGGGTGACACCTATAACAAGCAATAGGGATCGAATGACAATTCAATTTTTCGCTTAAAATTATTATTCTTAAGGATGTGTCGAATTGCAGGTGTTTTTAATACCAATGAAAAACTTAGTCTTCCAACCCTAAAAGGTATGGGGAATACCATGAGCTATGGAGGGCCAGATGCCAGTGGGGTTTTTATAGATGAGAGGCAGCAATTAGGATTAGCTCACCGTCGTCTCTCCATTTTAGATCTATCAGAAAAAGGGAAA
>CAYTVR010000448.1:0-4710 GCA_964441245.1 uncultured Saprospiraceae bacterium
CCATCACTATCAATCACAGTTACGCTGTATAGACCACCTTGTAAACTTGATAAGTCTTCCGAATCATCATTGTCTCCTGTACCATCATTATCCCAGTCAATCATTAAATTGTCAAAACCATCAATATCTAAATCAATGGCACCATCAGGAGACCCACATGTTGCATCAGTTATGGAGTTTATCAAACTGACTTTATTTATGGAAACATGAATATGAGTGGTATCTGTACAATTTGCATTATCCGAAACAGTCAGATAGTACATCCCCGCATGTAAATCCTGCTCTACATTTTCAATCATTGGATTTTGAAGGTTTGAACTAAAACCATTTGGCCCCGACCATTGATAAGTATATGGTGAAATGGCGCCAGTTACATTTGCGACAAGCTTTAGGGTATCTCCATCGCAAGTAGTGTTGGCATAAGGGATCGTCTGT
The DNA here is from genome assembly GCA_964441245.1 of uncultured Saprospiraceae bacterium. Taxonomy (GTDB): domain Bacteria; phylum Bacteroidota; class Bacteroidia; order Chitinophagales; family Saprospiraceae; genus JALZUU01. Next base: position 436 of record CAYTVR010000448.1, read on the forward strand.
GGTGCTTCGCATCCCCCTACTCCACCAAACCCAAAATCAATATGGTGTTTATTATCTCCATACAAATCTGTTGTGATAGAAGCAATAGCATTTGCTGAATCATCCCTACCATCACTATCTCTGATTTGTCCGGCGACTCCTTGACTTGCGGTTGGCGACATTAAAACTCCAGTATAACCAAAAGTCGTACTTGCGTCTGTTAAACCGGTATCCGTTTCCCAATTAGCAATTCTTATTTGATAGCTCGTATTTGGTAAAACTTTATCGTTGGAAGAAAACGACCATACTTCACTATTCAATCCATTGGAATTTCCGTCGTAGCTAAAAACGTATCGTCCAAATGCATCCGTTGTTGTTTCGGCTACTTTCGTTAAAGCTCCTCCATTATCCAAGTATAATTCTAAAGCCACATTTTCGATTCCAGATTCATTTGGATCTTGTAAACCATTTAAATTATCATCCCACCAAACGATATTACCAATTTCGATTGGAGCAGAAGTACAAAATAAATCCATTCCACCTAAACCAGCACTTTTAGAAAAGTTAGGTGAATTTCCATCAGGTACACCTTGGTAGACCTGCATTCTTTTGACATTGCTACCATTAGTGTTATTTATCCAAGCTATTCCGTTAGAGTAATAATTGTTTGCATCACCTAATGGAAACATGACCTGTCCCGAACCAGGTAGTAATGTCAACGAGCCAATTCCGGCTTGAAAATTTGGATATCCAATTCCAGTCCAGTAATCTCCCCAATAAAAAGACTTACCTCCGGGGCCCGTACTGCTCGTTGGGTTTGTTGAGGTCAAAGCACCAGCAGTACCATTGTTTTCAATTGTATAAGTTCCGGTCGAATTATCATAAGCAGCTCGAAGAATATCTCCGTAAACGAAGTTTCTTTCCTCCGTACTTCCTGATGGACCTGAAGGTGGCGGAGCCATGTAGCCTAATTGATATGCGGTACGATCACCGATCCCTATAATAAAAGACATGTCATCATCAATCTCGATATCGGTAATAATAGGTTGAGCAAAATTGCCATCCGTAACGTTAGATACATAAGGTTTCATTACGTTCCAATCATCTATCCATTTTGCAAAATAATCAGCACCAGGAGAATAAGCTTTTCTGTAATAATCTAAAGGAAAGCTCAATTCATTGTTCCAACTCACGCCATCAAAAGAATAAATATTTGCAGTCAAGTCACTACATCCTGAACCAGGCATACAGGAACTAAGACTAGCATCACAAACTACCCCGACATATAATTTATCTCTTCGCCATTCGAGTCCCCAAGGTCTAGCGATACCATTACTACATGGTGAATTATCCAACCATGGAATACCCGGCAGTACGGTGGCACTCCCTGCCGTTGGATTATCTGTAGTGATGGAATAAATTTTTCGATCATTTAAATTAGTGACATAAATTTTGGAACGATCAGGATGGATTTCTATATCTCCAAATCCTACTTTACCTACCAAAGGAAAAGCATTCGGATCAATATTATCACACGGTCCACAAGGACCTTCCTCGCCAAAGGCACCTCCTGTCCCTTCAAACCTTGCGGCATTATCCTCTACCGTTCCAGCCAAAGCTCCAAAATCATAAAATACATCTACCTCATTATTAGCATCGCCATCGTTATGTAGGTATATAGCTCCGATACCATTAGGTCCGAGACCGGCATGCCGTTTTAAAAAGGAGGACATATATAATTTGTCCGTTTCTCCATCATAAAGAACGCCCCAGATTGTTCCGATTGCATCGACCGAAACGTAGTTTTTATAGGACTCTACTGGAATTGTTCCACTTGCATTATATCTAAATCTTGCGATTCCTGTTGTTCCTTCATTTGTATCATGTTGAGGATCACCATTGGCATAACAAGGTATTGCGAAATAGGGGTTTTGACTATCACAGTAATGTGCCGCATCGACTAAGCCGAAGTTGGCATCACATTGACCACTTTCAATAAATTGTACGGAGGAATTAGACCCAGGACCATGAGGTCCTTCCGTCAGATCTTCTGGTATGGAAAACTCTACTCGATAGACTGTCGCTTCATCCAAATCACTGAAAGTATATTCGCCAAAAGCGTCTGTCATCACTGAACTTCCTACAGGTCCATCATTATCATATAAAGAAACGACGACTCCATTAATTCCGGGATCTCGTGAATCTTTAATTCCATTATTATTAATATCTTCAAAAACAAATCCTCCTAATTCTTCCATTCCTGGGCATGCATTTGCTGTAGGATATCCACTCCAGTTACCTCCAGGATCTGACGGCGCGACAGCACCGGTACAAGAGATAGCAGCTTGCCAACCTATTCCTGAATTAATTCCATTGGATGTAAATTCAAAAGTCAAACAAGTACCTAATGAGGTAACCACACCTGGAGAGTTCGCGGGGCCAAAACCAGAATAGTTTCCAATCAAACTAGCGGCAGTATTAGGGCCATCATAGATATTTAAGATGTCGTTATTTTCTTCTGTGTTAAAATGATCGAAGGTAAAAGAGATATGATTATTAGCGTCTGAGCAAAAAGTCATGATATGATTTTCTCCATTATCATAGCCTTCATTCGTATCTCCTGAATCTGCAAAAATTCCAGAACAGGTGTTTATCGTTCCTTCAGTACTTATCAGGTAATCCGCGATTCCTACTATTGGAGGAGTGGTGCAAGATATTTCTGCTTCCCACCCAGCTCTTTTTGCTGAATCATCAGAATGAAATACAAAGTGTAAACTTCCAGTTGTAGAGGTTAATGTTCCCGGTGAATCAGTTCCACAATACCTTCCCAAAGAAGAACCAGAAATACTAGTCCCATCATAGATATCTAAATAATCAAAACCACATACTGCTTGAGCTTCAACATTAAAACTGGTAAAGTTCATTACTACTTGGCCACCATTGTCCGCTGTAAATGTTACATTATAATCTTCGTCATTATCATAAACTCCGGATAGATTTCCTGAATCTGAAAAGGTCCCCGAACAAGTGGAAATAGTTGTACCAGAAATATCGCCATCTAGTACATAATCCGCTGTCCCTGAAGGTGCCGTACAGGATATTTCTGCTTCCCATCCTGCTCCTGGTTCCGAACCATCAGAATGGAATATAATGTGTAAGCTTCCAGTTGTAGAGGTTAGTATACCCGGTGAAGTAGTTCCACAATATCGTCCCAAAAACGAACCGAAAGTACTAGTCCCATCATATATGTCTAAATAATCAAAACCACATACTGCTTGAAATTCAACATCAAAACTGGTAAAATCGATTACTACTTGGCCACCATTACCTGCTGTAAACGTTACATTATAATCTTCACCATTACTATAAAATCCAGCCTCTCCGGAATCTGTAAAAGTACCACTACAAGTAGTGATCGTAGCACCGTTAGCTGCATCGCCAGTTCCCATAACATAGGTTTGCGCTAAGAGTAAGGAATTAGAAAAAAGGAGAAATATGCTGACTTGAATACTTCTTGCAAGAATAGTGTTCATAATGTTATTTAAAAACTGTGAGTTAATGAAGTTGTTCTAAAAGTGTTTCTCTCAAAAGAGAAATCATTTACAATTAAAAAATTAATTACTTTTTATAGAAACATCAAAACTCCAATCTTACTAATTAGGTACATTAAGAAATAGCTTTGGACTTCTACATCTTGATGCTTAGAATGTTTCTATAAACATTCTAATTGTGCCAAAAGTCAAACCACAATATGGTGTCTTATTATTAAATTAAGTAGACATGTGACAAGTATAAAAGCTATAGATTTGCTTTTTTAAAATTTGGATGAGCTTTTACAATAACAAAAAAAAAATACACTATCGATTATTAATTAGGAACTTCGCGGGCATTGCGAAAGATTTAGTAATAATAATTTACAACCTGAATTTACAAATAAAAAATTGTTGCCTTTTTACATTTTCAGTATGATTCAAAAAGAATAATACAAGGTTAAACCTATTCATGCTTACGCTAAAAAGTATTTTAAACTACTGATTCTCATTGCGCTTAATCAACAATACTGATGGATAAACACTCGTCATCCAAGCATTCTACTTGGATTAAATAGTCTTCCACTTCCCCACTGTTCGCAGCACCATAGGGCGTCATGTTGTCTTGCTGACTAATTCTAATTCTTATACCAAGTTGTTGATACGTTGCTACGGTTTGTGGTATGGATATAGGTAGATTTGAAACAAAGCCTGCGCTATCATCAATGTCCGTTACCATTTCTCCAGCATCTGCAAAATCACCATC
>CAYTVR010000449.1:0-4689 GCA_964441245.1 uncultured Saprospiraceae bacterium
GTTTTTCTGCTTTGGCAATATTAATCATCAACATCCCTGGCTTAGGGGGCCCAACTGGTTCGTTTTTCCGGTATAAGTTGCGAAGGAACCGAAACGTATGCTCTTCCAATACCCTGTCCGCGACGGCAGGCTGTCGATTGAAATGGACAAAATAGAAGTCGCCACCAAATATCTCTTCCATGAATTCGATCCATGGTTTTTCTCCGCGTTCTTGGTATGGCAAGGCCAGGTTTATCACTTTATTTACCCGGTCTGGATACAATAAGGTCAACCCCCAAACGACATTCGCACCCCAATCATGACCGACAAAGATAGCATCTTCGTATCCGTAGTGATCGAGAAGTGCAATGAGATCACCCGTTAAATGTTCAATGTCATAGTCTGTTACTTCGGTCGGACGAGAGGAGTTACCATAGCCCCGCTGGTTTGGGACGATGACATGGTAGCCCGCAGCGGCAAGGGCGGGTATCTGATGACGCCAGGAAAAGGCATGCTCTGGAAAGCCGTGGCAGAGAACGATGGGTTTTCCTGCATTTTGTCGACCTGCTTCAAAGACTTCTAAATCCACACCGTTGACTGAAATAAGAGTAGGCTTGGGGAAATCGCTTGGATTAAACATTGGATTAATTGCGTTTGACATTTTTACGTATTATAAGGATTAATTAATGCTGCAAACTTATTTCTAGCAAGTGACAACCCCATGTCAAGGGTCCGCAAAAATTAATGGTATTGGTCAAAATACTCTTGTAAAGTCAGATTGTGCGCTTCAAAAGTTTCCGATAAAGTTTCCATTTTTTGAATTCTGTCCAATCGAAAAAACCGAAATTCCTTACGTAAACGACACCAGGCAACTAAATACCAATTTTCGGCACTCAATAGTGCAAATGGCTCTATCAATCTGTTCGTTGCAATTCTCTCTTTATTAATATATTGTATCTTGACAAGCTTGTAATTGGTCAGAGCATTTTGTAAATCTGACAAATTGTTACTATTTCTTTCTTGATTGATAACTTGGTTAAATTGAGTTCTGTTGGCTAGTAAATTTGCTTTGTCTTTGATGTTATATCTAAGGATTGATTTTATTTTATCAATTGCTTCTGAATAATCTTTTACAAATGAGGCATCCTTGTTTTTCAAGACCAACTGTTCTGCAAGTATTAAGGCGTTTGCTTGTTTTTCGGTGAACATTATTGGAGATATTCTATAACCTTCCATTAGGGTATATCCTTTTCCTTCTACGGTCAAAATAGGAACACCTGCTTTCTCCAATGCTTTTATATCTCGATAAATCGTTCTTTTACTGACACCAAATTTTTCAGAGAGACTTTTTGCTGTCAATCTTCTTTTGGTTTGCAATTGAGTCAAAATTGCAGTGAGTCTTGAAATTCTTTTGATGTCATCTCCTTCCATTTAGGATTTGCTTTTCTCTTTTATTAATTTGGTTAATTCCTCAATTCTTTTTGAGTCAAGTTCAACCCAATGAGGTGGTTTAAATGATTTTGACCAAAACTTTTTCAATGCGCTATATAAAGGACGAATTATTTCCTCAAAAGTCCCTGAGATTTCAGTTACGATTTTGGTCGGGCTGTCGAATTCATCCGACGCTAAAATTATCGCCATATATTTTTCGTCTAATTTTCTCAATTGCAGGTAATAGCAATATGGTTCTAAATGCCAAATGATCCTATTCGAGATGTTTATACCTTTATTAATCTGAATTAATGCATCACAAAGTTGAGTCATTGGATCGATTGGAACGTCAGAGATTTCAACTTCAAGTCTGAAATCTTCATATTGAAGAACTGTAGGTAACCAACCATGGTCAGGAATACCAAAAATGATATTTAATGATCTATGACTCTGCATTATTTCAAATCTGTTTTATCAATAGTACCTTGAGTTTTGGATCAATGTCTTTCGAAATATAAGAAGCGACCAAAATCGAAATCCTTTAAAGAAAAGTAGTTTTTCTTTGAAACACGAAGTACGAATTCGCCTGGTTTACACCGAATGTAGTCGAATTGCTTCCGTGGCAGGAGAAGCATGGCTGTCAATATATTTTGTTGATGGGTCGTCTACTTGATTGTTAGCTTTACAGCCTAATTTTGTTAATTAACCCTTATTTATTATTCTTTATATTTATCCTGAATAACTTTTAAATCTAACATAAGATCATAAATTCCATTTTTACCAAATGAATGTGTCCTGAATTTAATTTGATAAATGTAGTCATCCTTCTGACCATCATATCCACCATCTATCTGAATGACGTCTCCCTTGTTAAAATTCATTTTTAGGTTTTGATTATTATAACTTTTTGTCAAATAATCACTCAATTTTTCATCGAATTCATATATCTTAGAATCTTTATCATAACAATAAGCTTGGATTGAAGTATTCATAATTTTCAATTTTATTTAAAAAACGATTATTAAACAATTAGGCAGCAAATGCCTTTCAAATTTAAGAAATTATTTTGAGACGCTATAGGGGTGTGATCAGGACTCCAGAGCGATGCAAGTTTTGTTATCGTCCAAAATAAGTGAGAGGGTGAGCGATCCTACACTCGAAATAAGAGGACTGTAGAACTTGGAACCCTTTGACCTATTGTGATTGGTAGATTTTTAATTGTACGGAGTCGTCTAAAATTATTGAAAAAGTCTTTTCATCTTTGTAGTAACGTAAATAAAAATGTTCCACAATGAAGTTTCTAAAAGTCTTTTTTGTTTTCCAATTTGTTGCCATTGTAGCTTATACCTTACATGTTGGTTTTAATAGCGGTTGGGATTTGCCGAGTGTTTTCTTTGGTGATTTATTTTCATTAAACTGGTCAGGTCAATTCAATTTTGACTTTTTGAATTATTTGATTTTGTCAGGAATTTGGGTTGCATGGAGACACAAATTCTCTTTGTCGGGAATAATACTTGGTGTCGTTGCCTCCATTTTTGGAATTATGTTTTTCGCTCCATATTTATTGTATCTTTTTGTAAAATCAAAAGACAACATCAAAGAAATATTGCTTGGAAACCAACTGCTTGACTAATGAAATTCAAACCGATTCTATGACGTCATGGAATACTTTATTCTATCTTTTAACGATTTTACATAAGCTTCAAGCCACTCATAGCTTAAGTTCTCTTCGGTAATGTGTAAATAAAAGTTTTCAACGGCAAGTGATAACACCAAATGGCTAATTTTTTTATTGACATCCACTCCCAAATAATCTGACCAAATTTTAACGATTGTATTTGTAGATGCTTTGCTTGCTTCTTCGTAACATTTTTGAAATCGTAGGGAATTTCTATTTATTCTTAGCTGTCGATTAAAAAGCAAATCTGTTTTATTTGAAACCAATAGCTCTATCAAATCTGGAATGATGTTTTTACATTTCTCCTCTTCCGCTCGAATCATTTGGGCTCTTATCAAGTGATACTTCAAAAGTTCATTTGTAAATATTTCAAGATCAGAAAAGTGATGGTAAAAGGAGGATTTACTTTTTTTTACTTGTCTAGCAAGTCGTTCTATTTGAAGTCCCTTTGGACCTTCTAATCCAAAAATTTCATAACCACTTATTATCCAAGGTATTTTCTTGGATACCTTCCTACTCATCGGATAACTTTTAAGTAGTAGTTTTAGCGGGAAGCCAAAGTGGTCCAACAAAAGACAGCAGGACAAGAATATTCCAAATAGCATTCGAACCATGTCCACCTGCAATAGAACCCGAACTATCCAATACAAACCAGGAACATAAGCCAATTAAAACACATCTTCTAACCATCTCGGGTGCTTTATCATAAACAAAGGAGGACAGACACCAAATGGTTACTCCATAGCCCAAAAGGAATCCACCTAATAAAGCAGATAGGAAGCGAGCCGTGGAATCATCCAGTGATTCACGACCATCTATTGGCCAACTTAATAGATCCAAAGTCCAACGCCCTGGTTCAGCAAATTCTGGCATTGTACCCAAAAAACAAATTGGACCGAAACAGGCCACTAAGAACCCTGTTACTTTTAGATATTTTTTGTGAAATTTTTGTGTTCTGTAAAATGGTGGTAATGAATTTGACATACTGAAGTAGTTTTCATCAAAAGTATTCACAACTGGCTATACTTTTTAGACGTTACCGTTCAATTTGCTTAAAGCGTTTTATTTATTGAATAAATCAACCATTTTTTTTATTTCGAAGAAGTATTCTGAGAGCCAGGCTTCGTTTAAAGTCTTTTCCGTAATCTGCAAAAAGAAATTTTCGATGCTTAGCATTAAGACCATTTTTGCTAAATAATTATTGTCCTTCATTCCCATTATCTCTTTCCAAATGGGTAAAAGCACAGGTATAGATATTTCATTGGTTCTCAAAAAACAGTTCTTAAAATCAGAGTTTTCTCTATGAACCCTTAATTGGCGATTGAATAATAAATCTATTTTGTGCTCAATCAAAATTTTCGATAAATCAGCCTCGTTTTTTGATTTAGCTTCTTTTTCTGCAATTATGAAAGTTTGCTTAATGTGTTGTTCGAGTAACTTGGAGGTAAATATTTCCAAGTCAGAAAAGAAGTGGTAAAAAGAGGATTTGTTTTTTTTAGAGACGGTTGCTAGTTTTTCGACCTTCAGTCCCTGAGGTCCTTCAAGTGCGAATATTCTATATCCGTTTTCAATCCAAATAGACTCTTTGCTCATTTAATTCA
>CAYTVR010000450.1:0-4670 GCA_964441245.1 uncultured Saprospiraceae bacterium
TTAGAAATAGGCCTCAAACACGGCTACTTGTCTCTCTTTGTGAGTCCATTTTTCTAAACGCTTTTTTTCTAAAGGGGCAGTCAGGCCACTTTAGATTAGTACACGTTTTTTACTGTATGACCTGCTAGGGGAGAACTTTCTACTTTTAATTATTGATTCGTATTGACTATCAAAATCGACCTGCTCTATTCCTTTCAGCTTGGTTGCCTACTTTGCTTTTCTTGGTGGAAATATTATTGTTTCCAAAACTATAATTGATAACAACTCCTATATATCGACTGTCATAATAAAGTAAGACCTCTTGAGTTACACCATCCAAGGAACCAAAGTATTGATCTCTTTGAGTTTTGAAAATATCATTGGCCCTCAATACCAGTTTCAATTTTTTCTTTAACAATAGAAATTGCAACGAGGTAGATAAATTACTCATAGCCTTCTTGTCCCAAAATTCTTCTACCCCTGGAAGATTATACCAATAACTAACATTGAGAGAAATCGTTTTGGCTTTATTTAAAACGAAGTCATTGTTGGTGGAAAGGGTAGAGGCATATCCTATTTTGGTATTGGTGATTCCTTCGTTGAAGTAACTATTTAAATTGTAGCTTAGGTTAATGCCATTGCTGCTGCTCCACCATTTGATTTTATCAAAAGTATGATTCAGGTTGATGCCGAAACGTTGGATATCCAAAAAGTTTTCAAATTTATATTCCATAATGTTTTCTTCGGGGGTTGCGATGGGCACTTGCGTGAAATAATCCTTTTCCAAATTGTAATAAGCACTCACACTTAAATTTTTGTAAACAGCACTCAATTCAAAATTATCAGAAAAAGAGGGTTGCAGAAAAGGATTACCGACCACATATTGGAATGGATTGGAGAACCAAGGATTGGGCGTGAGCATATAGAAAGGGGCTCTAGATATTCTTTTGTTGTAACTGAAATTATAGGTCAAGTTTTCTTTGGCTGTATAGCTGAGATAAAAGGTTGGAAAAAGTTTTACATAATTATTTTCTCTGCTGAAATTTAAATTTTCAGATTGAGCCAAGCTTTCAGTTGCCTCCATTCTAAGACCAACTTGAAGGGTAAGTTTTTTAGATAATTCCTTTCTGGCAGATACATAGGCGGCTAAGATATTTTCATTGTAGGACAAGTCATTTTTTGTGAGCGGTAAGTTTATTAATGGATCATTTTTTAATCCACTATTAAAGAAGTCAATGTCATTGGAAGATTGGGATCGTGTGTATTTTCCCCCAAATTCAAAGGCCGCCCATTTAGAAGGCCATTCAAAATCAACTGCTGCAGATGCATTATTGATGGTTTGATCATTGATATTTTCGCCCTTATAAAATTGTTGAGTATTTAATTGAGGAAATAAAGAGGTACCATCATATTTTTTGTTTTCCCTATCATCAAAATCAAAATAGTCTAAGCTGATACTAAGTTTTTTGCCAAGTGAATCGAGCTTAAATTGATTGTTTAAATTGAAAGAATGAATATGCCGAAGTTGATCAATATTCCCGTTGGTGTTTAGTTGTTGTTGAATTTTATTGGTTTCATAATCAAATACATCAGTGTACGGTTTTTCGGTCGTATGTTGATCAGAGAAACTATAAATGTATTGACCCGCTATACTCCACTTAGGCGTCAATTCATAAGCAATATCAATTTGGGCACTGGGTTGGTCAAAAGCTCGATCAAATGAAGAATCAGAAAACCATCTACCACTTGGAAAGAAAGTTTCGTCAATTTGTGTTTGATGATAAATTCCTCCTTGATAATAAAAGGAACTAGCTATGCTTAATTTGTTCTTATTATAATTGAAGCCTGCACCTCCTGCATATCTTTGATTTTTCCTTTGACGAAAGTCTCCAAATACGGAAGCTGACCAAGAATCTGCTTTTGCTTTTTTGAGTTGAATGTTGATCAGGCCACTATTGCCTTCTGCGTCGTATTTGGAAGGCGGAACAGTAATGACTTCGATCTTTTTAATATTGGAGGAAGCAATAGATCTTAAGTAATTGGATAACTCTTCACCTGTCAATCGAATAATTTTATCATTGATCATTACGACGGCTCTACTTTTACCAATCATGTTGACCACATCGTTTCTGACCTGAATCCCAGGCGTAACACTCAATACATCTAAAGCATCTCCTTGGGTAGATTTGGAGGAATTTTCAACATCAAAAACGAGTCGATCTATCTTTTTAGTGATTAATTTTCTTTTGGCGCTGACCGTAACTTCATTGAGTAAGGCGGAAGATTCTTTCAATAAAATTTTCCCAAAATCCAAATTGCTTTCTAACTCAAAAAAACGAAAGTAATCCGTAAAGCCTAATGAACTTACTTGTAAAATATAACTTCCTTTTGGCACTTGTACCCAATCAAATTGGCCATTTTCCCCTGATACCGTTCCTTTGATATAAGTCGAATCTTTACTTTCTAATAGCACTATATTGGCATAAGAGATAGCCTCTTCACCATCACTTACAATACTTCCTTTTATACTAAATTGAGCAAAAGAATAACTAATACCAACCAATAAAAATAGTGATATATTCAGGAAACATTTTTTCATCTTTATATTTTTTGTTACCATTTTCATTTTCTGACTTTCGTCAAATCAATACAAATCTAGTTAGCAAGGGAGGCGGAATCAATTAAAAGAAGTGAAGTGCAAGATTATGAAAGGGAAGGAGGATTGACGTTGTTTGGCAACAAAATTGGGTCGTTAAGTTCATTAAACCACATTTCAAGTGGCTTTCAATTATATTTAGCTTATGAAAAGGTTGGGTCAACATCTTTTGTTTTGGGCTGTCTTTTGGCTTTGGTCAGGAGCTATCGTGGATTGGCATAATGTGGTGACCAACTGTGATAAAAGCTTCTTTAGCAATTTGCGATATATGGCAAATCGGCTGCTACTTATTATTCCTGCCACTTATTTTCTTACTCATTATTTAGTTCCCAAATTTCTTTTTGAACGCAAATCAGCTTACCTATTCTCCTTTGTTTTTGTTATTCATTTCTCCATGGTAAATCTATTGGATAGAGTTTTTGTAGCCTATGTGGATAGTTATGGGCGATGGTTTTCTCCTAGCTTTTGGGATGCCTTTTTTCATTACGAAGCCATGTTTAGAAATGCCTTGATGTTAATTGCCGTTTTGGGTTTAGCTACTATGATAAAGTTTTTTAAACTCTTTCTAAAAGAGCAAGAACATACTAAGCGGCTAGTAGTTGAAAACTTAGAAACCAAACATGCTTTTTTGAAAACGCAGGTCAATCCACATTTCCTCTTTAATGCGTTAAACAATATCTATAGCATGAGTGTCCAGTCTCATCAAGACAAGATTGCTTCCAACATCAGTAATCTTTCTGGGATTATGAAGTATCTAACTTACGAGAGTAATCACGATATGGTACCACTTGAAAAAGAAATTCAACTCATCAAAGATTACATAGAGATTCAAAGATTGAGAATTGATGAAACAGATGATGTTACCATTGCTTTCAATCTTACGGGTCAAATTGAAGATAAATTTATTGCTCCAGTTATACTATTACCCTTAGTTGAAAATTGTTTTAAACATGGCATTGAGATAGGTGAAAAATCCATTATTAGCATAAAGCTTAATCTGGAAGAGGAGGACTTGTTTTTTGAAACTAAGAACTATTTCTTTCCAAATTTAAAGCAACCCAATATTAATGAAAAAGGGGTAGGGCTTGAAAATGTGAAGAAAAGATTGGAATTAATTTATCCTCAAAGTTTTGAATTTGATCAATCCAAAATTGATGGATTCTATATTGTAAAGTTGAAGTTGAAAATGAAAAAACATGATTAAATCCATAATAGTAGAAGATGAACCAAAGGCCATCGGTCTTTTAAAAAATTATATAGATCGAATTGATTTTGTTTGTTTGGTTGGAACGTTTAGAAATCCAATTCAAGCTTTACATTATTTAAAACAAGAAGAAGTACAGCTTATTTTTTTAGATATCAATATGCCTTTACTTTCAGGAATCGACTTTTATAAAAGCCTTAAAGATCCTCCTTCCATAATATTTACGACGGCTTACCCCAATTATGCTGTTGAGGGATTTGAATTGGACGCAACAGATTATTTGTTGAAGCCCATTCTTTTTCCTCGGTTCTTAAAAGCTTGTAATCGCGTACAAAATTTATTGCACGAAAAAAATGGTTCTTATGCTAATAGGTTAAGTAAACTAAATGATCTAGTTTATGTAAAGAGCGGAACTAGCATTCACAACTTTCTATGGAGAGAAATAAAATTCCTTCAAAAGGATGAAAATTATGTGATCTATCATAAAACCTCTGGAAAGCAATTATTGAGTCGCCAAACGCTTTCTGACTTAGAGGTGATCTTTCCTTTTTATATTTGTCGCATTCATAAAAGCTATGCTGTATCGTTAATTGAATTGCAAGAGATTGGAAGTGAAAGTGTGAAAGTTAATGATATTAAGCTTCCACTTGGCAGGACTTATAAAAAGAAATTTATGGCTGCGGTGGAGAAGTTTGAAGCCTTGATACAATAATAGACTTTATTCTAAAATATTTTGTTTGCAGCTAATTTTTCTCTTTTCACTATGCTTCGTTAAAGAACCCCTTCTGTAGCCCCAGCTATAGGCGGGAACCTTTGCCTCGCCTAGCGAAA
>CAYTVR010000451.1:0-4664 GCA_964441245.1 uncultured Saprospiraceae bacterium
CAAACGATTTACAGAAAAGATTGTGTTTCAACCCGCCACGATTGCAGAAACACCACTTGAAGAGACTTTCCTCCAAGGCCTTATAGATGCTATTGAAGAAAACTTAACCGATGTAAATTTTGACGTAAGTCAGTTGGCTAAAATAATGGCTATGAGTAAATCGCAATTAAATAGAAAAATGAAAGCGGTACTCAATAAAAGTCCCAATCAATTTATACGGTCGTATCGTTTGGCGAAAGCCCAAGAGTTAATAAAAAATACCAATCACTCTCTTTCTGAGATTGCCTATGATACGGGTTTTTCTAGTCCTGCCTACTTTTCTAAATGTTTTAGCGACGAATTTGGTTATCCGCCAAGTAGCTTGGTCGACTGAATTCAATTTTAAACCCGCCTTTACCAATGTTGTTTGTCCACAAAATTTGAATTTGTCATTCCGAGCGACGAAGGAGTCGAGGAATCGGAATAGATTAAAATATATTTAATTTCGAGTGAGCGTAGCGAATCGAGAAACCTTCCTGTGCTGGAACAAGTAGATTTCTCGATTCGCTACGCTCACTCGAAATTTACGCAAGCTAGGAGGCAAATCGATTCCTCGACTGCGCTCGGAATGACAATGTTGAATGAATGAATTTTCAATGATCATCCACCATTCGAAGATCCTTTCTTGTCTAAGATTCCCTTCTATTTAGTCAAGATTAACTTAACAGAAGTTCTGCAATATATGGTACACCCCTCGACCTAATTACCTAATTACCCCAGAGGAGTATCTAGGTAACTAGGGTATTAAGGCAGTACAAATACCGATTTCATTTGTAATCCGTAACTTTTTCCATAAAATAAAAACAGTTTGACTGATGGAAGATGCTTCCAAACAGCCAAACCTATAAAATACTGGTAATCAATTACTTAGAAGTGTTTCCCATCCTACTTTGAATCAAATTTGAAAGCCAATGCTTCAAAATTGAAAGCCTTTAAAAGCGTTTTTTACGAACTTAATTCAAAATTGAAAGGACTTGATTCAATATTTAAATTGAATCGTTAGAATAGCTCGCATATTTGTAATGCGAAACAAAATGAGTGGTTTCAAGGGGTGCTTTCCCAAAAAGAAAGTGCCCGCTTTTTTAAAAAGATTACAGCTAGCCTGTATAACTATAAATACCAAGTGAAAACTCCAGAACCAAAAAATTGTCATTGGTTTTTAACAGTTGCCATTGACAAAATCAACTATCCATGTTGATGTTTTTTAGTATTAGAAGACCTCATTCAACCAATGATTTTTTTACCAGAAGCACGCATGTATTTGCGTAGCTTCTGGTCTAAAAAAGTTTACTGTACGCCCAAATTCTGTTTGAGCAGTGGTAAAAAAGTTTCGGGCGCTTTATATCCTTTGATGATCCCCATCCTTCCCAATCCTTCATCCAACAAAACAAAAGACGGATAAGACGTTCTACGATCCAAGAGCGTGTAAGCCAATTCATGAATACCCTTTTCTCTTTTAGGATCAGCATTTGGTTTGGTAACTACATACTTATAGGTGTGTCCTTGAAAATCGATGGATTCCTTCTGCTCCGCATTAAACTTGACCGCATAGAAATTTTCATTGAGGAAACGAATGACATCAGGATCAGTAAATGTTTTTCGATCCATTACTTTACACCAGCCACACCAATCGGTGTAAGTATCAATAAATAGTTTTTTGGGATTAGCCTTTCTTGCTTCCAAAGCTTCCTCGATGGTGTACCACTTGATGGCTTTATCATTAGCTAATGATTTGGGTTTTAATTCATAGATCGTTGCAGAAGCTAAGACAATAAATAGAAGACTTGAGAATGTCCAGAGTAGTAACTTTTTCATTTTTGTTGCTAATTTTTGTGGTAAAAAGATAAGAGGTTTATCAGTCAAGGCCATCGCAAGGTTGGCTCTACATTGTTTATTCGGTGATTTGTTTATTCGTTTATACCGCCCGCACCTGTTAGAACTGCATAAACAAATCACCATATAACCGAATAAACAGAGTAAAGCCGAGCTTGCGATTGCCTTAGTATATCAGCTAAAGGATATTCCAAAACTAGGGGAGAAAGACAAGGAATGAAAGAAAATTGGGTTGGAAAAAAGGGCTAACACAGGGTGGAAAAAAGGACTAGACCCTTTTGCTAATCAATTGATTAGCAATCTTTTGCGCTTCTTTTCGGTTAGAAACTTCAATTTTAGAATAAATTTTATTGATATGGGTTTTGACGGTACTCAACTCTACGAATAGCGCACTTGCGATTTCCTTATTGGACTTCCCCTCTCCTATCAAGCCCAAAATTTCCCTTTCTTTTTGGGTCAATAGATCTGTCAATTTAGTTTTAGGACTTGGCTTTTCTTTAGGTTGGTCTTGTAGTTGATTCTCAAGGGTACGGATACGGCCTTGATATTTTACCAATTGATAAATTAAGCCGATCACAGTTAGGGCGAGTAAAGACAATAAGAAGGTGGCCCACTTTGGAAATCCCACCTCTTCATTGGCATAGTACTTCATCCTCAAGAGGTAATTCTTAGTATAAATCGAATTAGGTAATTCCGCCTTTAATCGCTCTCCAAAGGCTTGGTAAAATTCCACATCTCGATCAAAATATTCATCAAAGTCCGTATTGGTAACTGCAGCAAGAGCTACTAAAGTATTCTGGCAACTGTCTGCAAAACTTTTCAAATCTACATGCAGTTGATTCTCTGCAAATTTCAATTCGGTAGGAAACTTAATACGATGAAAATAAAAACTCGGAAACATGATCCTTGCTAATTGTCGCATCAATTGATTGGATGGATCTCCAATGATTTGATAGTCACCAAGGGGTGCTATCACCTCTGCATTGGCTGTAAGTTCAAGTTTAGCACCTTTAGATAATATGACATGCGCAAAATTATGATCATCTCCCGCATAGAAGCAAGCATCATAATCCGTGTTTTGAGTTTTCATCAAATAGATTCGAAAATATTGCGGTACTTCAGGTAAGTTGTCTCCTTCTAATACAAAATTCCCTTCTACATCTATTTCTGCTGTATTGACGATCATATCTGGGCTCGTCCTATTATAGTCACTTAGCTTATTGATGGCAGCCATATATATCTTGGGCTGCCAGTCTGGGCCTAGATTGACTTTTCCTTTTATGGTGTATTGGGCTTTCGCCAAATAAAGAGAAAGAATAAAAAAGAAGGTGATGATAGTTCTGAGCTTCATTTATATTATTTAGGACTTTCTATTAAAATCATCGAAGATGATTTTTCCTATTTCACTAATATGTCAATTTTTAAACCAGTAAGGAATTAAGGGTTATTAAAGCCTAATTTAACCATTCTTAATGCCCAATATGCTTCAAAAAAATCCCTGTGGATATATCTTAAACGTATTATTCTTCAAAAATCGGCATTTTTTTTCAGACAATGGTTAAAATTTTATTAAACTGATAATCAACGGGTTAAGGTTCAAAAATCATCCAATTTCAAAGTTGACAATTATTTTTTTTATTTTTTTTTCTCGACCTTGTCCAATCCGAGAAATCTCGATCGTCATTAGCATGAAAATTAAATTGTAAAACCTTGAAGTTGCATTAATTAATTGAACAACTTCATCAAAAAGAAAAAATTATGTCAGAATTTATGATGCTTTTCCGCCACGTACCTCAAGCAGATTACCAACCAACACCAGAAGAAATGGAAGCTGGTATTAAGCAATGGCAAGATTGGATAGGTGGTATTGCTGCTCAAGGCAAATTTAAAGGTACCAACCAATTAAGTTATGAAGGCAATACATTGAAGCCCGATGGCGTCATTACAGATGGCCCTTATGCAGAGCTTAAAGAAGTGATAGGAGGTTACGCTCTCGTTGAAGCCGATTCATTGGATGAAGCCATGGAAATGGCAAAGGGTTGTCCAATACTTTTTATGGGAGGTCACGTAGAAGTACGTAAAATCATGAAATTGGATATTTAAAATCAAGAGATTGATAGCGGGACCCTCCCGCTTCAATCACTCTTTTCTAAAATTTATTTACCTAACACACCGCTTCGCGTTCATTTGCTTGAAAGCCCACTGGGCTTTCATTTCGCGATGCGAAAAACACTCAATCATGCAAAATATTTTTCAAGCTAGTACGATCAATAATTTCAAAAACAGAATTCAAAATTTAACACCAGATACGCAAGCCCAATGGGGAAAAATGGATGTTTATCAAATGCTAAAGCATTGCACTATAAATGATGAGATGCTTTTACGCAAAAAGGATTACAAAAGACTTTTCATTGGACGTATTTTTGGTAAATCTTCTTTAAAGAAGAATATTAAAGACGCTCAACCTTTGGGCAAAAACTCTCCTACTCATCCTGAATTAGTCATCAAAGAAAATGGAGATGTCGAAGCTCAAAAGAAAATCTGGTTGTCTATTTTGGATGAGTACACAACGATGAAGGAAAATGATTATATTGATTTCGTTCATCCCTTTTATGGAAAAATGAATTCAGAACAAGTTAGCAAATGGGCTTTTAAACATATTGATCATCACCTCCGCCAGTTTGGCGTTTAGAAAAAATAAGGATATAAGGTATCTGTACATCAAAAGTTCAGATACCATTATACAACCTAACTTGAGAAAACTATGC
The DNA here is from genome assembly GCA_964441245.1 of uncultured Saprospiraceae bacterium. Classification (GTDB taxonomy): domain Bacteria; phylum Bacteroidota; class Bacteroidia; order Chitinophagales; family Saprospiraceae; genus JALZUU01. Next base: position 4,641 of record CAYTVR010000451.1, read on the forward strand.
AAACCATTCCTCAACTTTTCCGCA
>CAYTVR010000452.1:0-4661 GCA_964441245.1 uncultured Saprospiraceae bacterium
AAAACCGTTTTTTTCTTCTCGAACAACCAATCCGTTGATTTCGTATCCAATGGCAATTAAAGCCTCTTCCGGAATATACATTCTAGGCCCGCCATGTTCAAGATGTCTCCAGGTTATCGCTCGTAGATTTTCATCACTTAAGCTCGGTTCCATTCCAAGGGTACCTGTAATTTTTCCGTTAGGACTATCGTAAACGGAAACATGCGCTACATTGTCATATTGTAAATCGATGACGCCTATCCCCCACTCATCTTGTTGAGCAAACAGCGAATTGACCATGATTAATAAAGAAAAAAGAAGTTGAGTTCTCATTGGAAAATCTGTTTATTTGATAAAAGAAACGCAAACAGGATGTTTGCAACATGTTGGAAGTTTGTAGTAGCTATTGAAGTTGTTTTAAGGAGGGCAAGTGATATGCCAAAAAACTAACTATAAGTCGAGGCTATAAAATTTACGATAATTCTTGGGTAGTTAATGGATTGGTAACTGCTACCTCGTGGGAGAGGTAAGCATTGTAGAATAAGTAATTCGGTATTTTTAGAGTGTCAATTTTGATTTTAGACGATTCTGAAAAAACGGAGTTATGCCTTAGCATAATGAGTATTTTACAGAAGAAGTATAAAATTAAAAGTGGACTATAAAAAGCCGTAGTATTTATGCTACCATGCTTATTTCTTTTAACGATCTTTTTTTCTTGCAAGGGAAAAATCAATTCGTGTGTTTATTGTTATAAAAATAGTGTTTAATTCCTTGACTTAATGACGGTGAGCTGGTGTTGGCAACAGCTTTCTAAACCTTTCTCAAATACTTTTTGTCCTTAGTCTTGCAAAATCGTCTATAAGTTTTTTCCATTACACGAAATCCGCGCTGACATCATGGTGACTTTTGCCAAGCATTTCGTTTCTATTTATACCAGTTCTTAAAGAGGGGATAAATTAAATAGTCGTTTCGTTAACTTCTCGGTCAATTTCTCCATTGCCCCCATAAGTGGAGTTAATTTTTTCTTTAGTTCAACAATCCATCCTACAACCGTCTCATGGTGTCATTCGTACTATCTATTCCATAAATTTTACAATTGGGAATATGCTCCTTAATATTCGATATTTCACTTTCTGGAATAGACACATCTATTACCAATATTTTTAACTTTTTTAATTCATAGATTTCCTTTGGTAAAGAACTCATTTGGTTATTAGATAGTACCAATCTTTCTAATTTTGTTAATTGGCCAATTTCAGGTGGCAATGATACTAAAGAGTTTTCTCGCAGAGATAGCCATTTCAGATTAGTTAAATTTCCTATCTCCTGTGATAGTTCAGTTACTTTATTTTCAGAAAGATCGAGACCGCTCAATTTTGTTAACCTAGTTATCTCTTTTGGCATATGTTTAAATTCGTTCCCTGCTAAACTAAGTTCTTTTAAACCCGACAACTTTTGAAAACTTTCCGGTAAGGCGTCCAAATTGTTATAATTCAATTTTAATTTTTCCAATTGGCTCAATAAACCTATGTTGATAGGTATTTTTAGTAATTGATTCTTTTCCAAATTAAGCGTCTTTAAATTCAGTAAGAAAGAAAGACGCTCTATAAGGGGCGATAGTTCTAAATCAGGATTATCTCTCAAATTCAGTCGCTCTAAGTTCTCAAGTTGGCTTATTGAATTGGGAAGATGGGTTAATTTATTTTCACGAAGAGATAAATGTTTCAGGTTTATTAAATTTCCAATCTCATTTGGTAAAGCTTCTAATTGATTAGATGCTAGCAAAAGCGTTTTTAGGTTTTGCAAATTATTTATTTCATTAGGCAATTTACTTACTTTGTTCAAACTTAAATTTAGAAAGGTAAGATTTGATAAATCACCTATTTCAGCTGGAATAAATTTTAAATTATTGTCTTCCAACTCCAATACTTCAAGATCAATTAATGTTTCTATTTCATTGGGAAGAGCCGCTAATTTATTTTGATTAATCGATAAGGTTTTTAAATTCTTTAACTCTCCAATGGAAGTAGGTAGTCCTATAATTTCATTGGAATTTAGATTTAAAGAAATAAGTTTTTTGAATTCTCCAATATCCTGAGGTATCGTTTCTATTTGATTTAAACTCAGATCAAGAAACACTAATGATGTTTTTTTACCTTTCCGTAAAGGAACAGAGACTAATTCATTTTTAGATAAATAAACTTTTTCTACATACTCGTTTTCAAACATCTCCGATGGAATCGAACGGATAGTATTACCATGCAGTATAATTATCTTAAGTTTACTTCTTTCAAATTTAATAGTGTCTAGGTTTACAAATACATTGTTACTAAACCTTATCGCTTCCATTGTTGTATCTATTTTATTAATATCAATAGCCAACTTGTAACGACTTCCTAAGGTATCAATTAAATAGTTTATTTCCTGTTTATTTGAAATCAACTTTTCTTCATCAAATGTCGCTCTATCGAACTTAAAAACAGTATCTGCCTTTATCTCAAAAACCTTTGCAAATCCAAATTGATCAAATTGTTCCGCATTCCGCCAGGTCCCAAATTTCCTAAGCCTATTCCCATCCTTATCAATAAAATAATAAATTCCATTTTTAATTACTAATGCGTACTTATTATCATAAAAATAGAAGGCATTAATTAATTTCTGAGCTCTTTCTAGATTCTCTTCTGCTTCATTTCTTGCTTTTGTAAGTTTTTCTATATATCCAACCCTTGACTTTTCAATCCATAAATCAATATCATTTTCTCTGGGGAAGTCCTCACAAATCTTTGATGCCTTAAATTGCTTTATGGCTTTGTCAAAAGCTAAGTTTTCGTAAAAACCTATTCCTTTTTTATAAAATAATTCAAAGCAATCTTGAGAATACAGCTCACTATTAGCAACTAAGTTTAAGGTTACAATAAACAGAATTCTAACAAGACCTAGCTTCTTCATTTTGTTAATATTTATCTGTAAGAAATAAACTATTTTTTGGCTTGCTTGCAACGCAATTATACATAACAATACTATTACAATTCACCATTCTACACCACAGTGTTACTCATCATTAATATTTTCTACGCTGCACTTGTTCCCTTCAGTATTTTTTCTCACCAGAATTTCCACCAAGGAGTTATAGTTTTTTTATTCTCTTTTATGTTTTTCGATTTCTGTTTACTGAAGCTATAACCTTCAAACTCCGTCTCAAATAGTTCATCACAAAAATCTAATTTCTCACCAAGGTATGCTTTGCTGACATCAAAGACAAAATTTTCCCCAACTTGATCGTCCAAGAATTCATCCTCAGGCATGTCATCAAAAATAAAAATTCGTTCCCCATATTTGTTCAATCTGGATTTAGAGAATAATTCCTTTTCCGAATCTAATATTTCACCGTATTCAACTATTGTCCCTTCATCTGAAGCGCCAAATCGAACTCTTATTTTTTCTCCATTCCGAGCAATCGAGTACCCCCATAAATTCACCGTACTATGCAATACGAAAGTTACAATATCTGAATTTGGAAATTTGTTGGACAGTATTGTTTCAGCTTTTGACATACTTTCATCCATTGATTCAAGAGGAATGCCTTGCATACAAATTATCGTATTTCCATTGTATTGACCTAAATAGATTTTGTCCTCATCAGGATTAATTACGGAGTCAAAATATTGCTGATCAGTCTTTTCTAAATTGTAATATCCAAGCGATTCGAAAAAATCGTTTTTATCGAATTCTTCCTCAGAGTTAATAAGTATCATTGATGCTTTCCATCCCATGTATCTTTGGTTTTTAGTGAACGTAATGATCGAGCAGAAAGGGCCTTGCTCCGTGTAGCAGTACTGAACCATGCGGTCTGGTTATCAGCTTAGAATGTTCAACTAAAATCGAATATTCAAATCCAATCTGATTCGATTTCCATTCTCTTTATAATTACCTTGAGCTACCAATTGTTTGACGGAATAGACGCGCAATATTAAATTCAAGTTCTTCTCCATGTTATAACCCAATCTAAGTTCAACACCTTCAAAGTTAGAAATTCTTGAACCGGAAGCATTCAAAGAAGAGTAATCCCATCTTACCCAATCATTCTGTGCAAAATAATCAACAATTGCGAACTTTTGAATATAAGCATAATAAAATTGTACCGTCCAATCGCCTTTACTTTCTAACTGTCCCAATTTAGCACTAAAAACAGCCCCACTTTTTTGATTTTTAAAGGCGGAAGCCATCGTACCTTTCAAGTGATAATCTTGGAGGTTATTATAAAAATCAAATCCAAATTCAAGACTTGGTTCTTTTAGTACTTTGACTTTAGAGCCCACATGAAGGATAGAATAATCTAACTTAAAATCATCCTGACCATCCGGAACGTTGCCAATGTTGTTGAAATAATAGAAACCTGGAAAGATGGTGATTCTCTTGTCCCAAAGTTTGGCAACCACTTGCGCTAATTGAAAATAACTATCCTGAGAAAAAGATTTCCCATTAGACTTGATGATGAAATGAGAACCATTGAGCTGAAGAGCATTGATGATTTTGGAGAACTCCCAATGAAGTCTTAAAGAAACACCTTCCGGAAAAACATTATCATTCCAAAACAACTCATTTTGCTTTTCAAAGAGGATGTCGTTTTTACCAATCCACCCTTCTAAGCGATTCTTCTGAAACTTAAAGAACAGTTTTTC
>CAYTVR010000453.1:0-3492 GCA_964441245.1 uncultured Saprospiraceae bacterium
CATCCTAATTGGGAAAAAGGAACCGGACGTTAAAATGAAAAAAAGAGATCAAAGTGAAATAAGTTTGCATGAAGTGGATAGCAAATATACCGTTCTAGTTTTTTGGGAACCTGATTGTGGACATTGTAAAAAAACAATGCCTGCTTTGAAAGATTTTTATGCGAAGTTTAAGCCACAAGGTGTTGAAGTGTTTGGTGTATGTACCAAAAAATATGACAAAGAAAAACAGATGGAAGAAGTCGAAAAGTGTTGGCAGTTTTTAGATGAAAATGAATTGAATGATTGGATAAATACAATTGATCCATTTTTGCGCTCAAGGTATTATCAAAAATATGATGTGACCAGTACGCCACGGATATTTATCTTAGATGAAAATAAAGAGATTCTCGTGAAAGGGATTGGTAAAGAACAATTGGAGGAAGTGATGGATCAAGTGATAAGAATGGAACAAGAAAAAATGGATATGGAGAAAGGTGAAAAGTAGATATATTTTGATATGAAAATAAATAATAAACGAACAGCTTTTCTACATCCTATTGTAGAGAAGCTGTCTTTTTTTAGCTACAGAAATAGAAACTTATTATCATATTTATAGTTAAATTTACAGTAAGAAGCCTTGAAAGGTGAGCTTGTCTTTGAATTTACTCTTCCCTAATACATATTTCCCTTTTTTGATCACATGTGTCTGATATTCAGCTTTATATATAGTTAATATTTTGTTAAGTGTTGGTTGCTTCAATCTCTTTATCAAATTAAAATCGTCAAAACTATAAATATAACGTTGTTTGAAAAGTATATTCAGAAATGAAAGTGAAGTATTTTTAATCCATACTTTATCCATAAGTTTGAAGATACTTTTTTAAATAACTTCAAAATTATTCTATCAAAACCTAATACTTATGAAAGCGAAGTTTCTTTTTTTATTTCTTTTGCTATCGTTTTCGTTTTCTATGCTTTCGCAAAATGCTTTAATCGAAGGGTATACATTTGAGATTGATAATTTAGGCTATATCAAAAATGTAAATATCTCTGTAATAGATAAAGCAACAAGCCGCGAAATAGCAAAAACGAAATCAGATAATGAAGGCAAGTTTTCTGTAGAGGTACCACTGGAGAAGGACTTTAATTTAGTCGCATCAAAAAATCATTTCTTTCAAAAGAGTCAATTTGCAACCACTAAGGGGCAAGCAGCTGGCGCAAAAATATTTTTGAAAATAGAAATGGAACGTCAACCTGGTTATACTTTCGATGTTACCTTGGCTAATCCTAATAGTATGGAAGCTCAAGTTGACGCAATAGAAGGGGCACGCATCGAGGTCTATAATAATACGACCGGAAAGCAAGAATTGTTATTGAAAGATTATCCTTTGCCCAACTTCAAGGTAACCTTCTCTACTGGAAACCATTATACCGTAATGATAAGAAAGGATGGGTATTTCACAAAGCGCTTAGAAGCTTATGTAAATGTGGAAGGATGTATTCTTTGCTTTGATGGTGTTGGGGATATGCAACCTAATGTAACGGATGTACTGACTAGCAATAATTCATTAGGAACGTTCTTATCTAATGTAGAAATGGAACCTGTCGTACTCAATAAATCGTATCGTATCGAAAATATTTATTATGATTTTGACAAATGGTTTATTCGCCCAGATGCTGCTCTTCAATTAAATAACTTGGTGCAAGTACTGAATGATAATCCACGATTAATTGTTGAATTGGGATCGCATACAGATGCGCGTGGAGGAGATGCCTATAATTTGTCACTTTCTCAAAAAAGAGCAAGAGCTGCAGTTGATTACATCTTAGAAAAAGGGGTTTACTCCGATAGGATTAGCTCCAAAGGATACGGCGAAACGATACTCGTAAATGAGTGTGCCAATGGCGTTAAGTGTGGTAACTTACGACACGAAGAGAATCGAAGAACAGAATTTAAAGTAGTTGGAATTCTAGATGAGAATCCACTTGAAAATAAAACCCTAAAGGAAATCATTGATGAAGAAAAATTCTTTAGAGAAAATTCGTTTAAGAGTACTAAGGGGAATTGAGAAGTTTCTATCAACGATTTAATTTAAAAAGCTCGATGTATATTTTATACGTCGAGCTTTTTAGATTCAGGGCTAAAAAAATTGAAAAGAATCTAAAAATCGATGCAATCGCTCATTCTCTTTTTCCTCCGCAAGCGTAATAACTTGCAAAATGTAGAATCGATTTTTAACCAAGAGAATTTTAAAGTGATCAATGATCAATCCCTCTTGCACACTAACTTCAAACTCCCTCCCAGGGAATCCATTTATGGTAATATCTTTTTGAGCGACCAACTTTCCTTGAAGGTTTTTCACTGATCCTTCACTAGATCCATCCAAAAAGTTTTTGATCTTATGCGTAGAGTCAGAATGCACCACCTCTGCTGGATAATCTGCGTAGGCGTAGGTATAGATTTGATTTGGGTCATTACTCATTTTCGCTTGGACATAATAAACATGGAAATCCACTTCTCCCAAATCAGTTGGAATTTTCTGCGGATTATATTGAACAGAATCGGGCGTATGAACTACAAAATTAGCGTATTCATTGCTTATCCATTTCTCTTGATTCGTTTGAGCGAAAGCTCCAAAAACAAAAAAAACAAACTGAAAAAGTAGTATAAAGTGCTTCATATTTATTTAACGAAAGTTGTTTTGAGCAAAGTTGGAGGAGCTATTAATTAATTTTGGTTGAACATTTATTCTTAACAAACGAAATAATACTGATTTAAGATATAGAAAATGTCAAAATGTACTACTTTTGTCTTCCAAAATTTTCAAGGTATGAAATATCTTATAATAATAGCCTTAGGCATTTTTACGTTAAGCTGTAATTCAACTAGTAAAATAGTAGGTAATCCAGCTGCTAGTGGTTTTGATCAAACCAATTCAGACGCCAAAGCCATAGCCTTGGCGGATGAGGTGATGACCGCCATGGGTGGACGAAAAGCTTGGGATGAAACGAGATATTTCGCTTGGAATTTTTTTGGTGCTCGAAATTTATTGTGGGATAAAAAAACGGGGGACGTTAGAATAGAAATTCCAAAAGACGATATGACCATCTTGGTAAATATCATGAAAAATACGGGCCGAGTCCAAAAAGGAAATGAAGAATATACGCATCGAGATTCGTTGGATAAATTTCTCGAAAGAGGAAAAAACATCTGGATAAATGATTCGTATTGGTTAGTAATGCCCTTCAAGTTGAAAGATAGTGGCGTCGCCCTAAAATATGTCAAAGAAGGAAAAACTCAAGCAGACGAGGCAGCCGATATCTTATCCCTTACGTTTAAGGGCGTAGGCGTCACCCCTGATAATAAATATTGGGTGTATGTGGACAAAGCGAAAAAATTGATCACCCAGTGGGATTTTTTCACTAAAGCATCCGACGCAGAAGCACGATTTTCAACCCCTTGGGGTGAATATAAAAAATACGGAAACCTCCTCTTATCAGGAGACCGTGGAC
>CAYTVR010000453.1:3502-4655 GCA_964441245.1 uncultured Saprospiraceae bacterium
AAAGAGACCTAACCAATATTGCCGTACTTAATGAAGTGCCTTCCAGTTATTTTTCTTCCTTGGATAAAATAGATTGGAAGCAATTAAAAAATTAATTGATAGGGATTTTGAAATTATGCGAAACACTTCAGCATAAATTCTCGTTTTGGATTAAATTTTGGTCATAGCTATTTGACCTGTTTAATTGATGACCATCCGAAAGTGATTTAAATTTAGTACACCATGCCGGCAATTTCGAAAAGAGGACAAGAGATTTATCTTTCTCCATTCAGAAAATTGATTCCCTACGCTGATCAAGCGAAAGCAGAGGGAAAAAAAGTTTACCACCTGAACATCGGGCAGCCCGATATTCTTACACCACCTTCCGCCATCCAAGCTGTAAAAGATACAGATATGAAAATATTGGCCTACTCTCAGGCCATTGGCAATCTTTCTTATCGCAAGAAGTTGGTGAGCTACTATAAGGACTACGGGATGTGGTTGAAGCCATCCGATATGATTGTTACTACAGGAGCTTCAGAGGCCATACTGTTTTTGTTTTTAAGTTGTTTGGCCCCAGGTGATGAGATCATAATTCCTGAGCCATTTTATGCTAATTATAATGGTTTTGCGCAGATGGCAGGCGTGGTAGTCAAACCGATTACCTGTTCGCTAGAAGATGGATTTGCTTTACCTACGATCAATGATTTTGAAGCAGCCATCACAGAAAAAACGAAAGCCATTTTTATTACCAACCCAAATAATCCAACGGGTTGTGTTTACCCAGAAGATATATTAATTGAGTTGAGCCAAATCGTGAAGGTCTATGATCTTTTCCTTTTTGCGGATGAAGTGTATCGAGAGTTTTGTTTTGATGGGCAGCAGTTTTTCTCTGTTCTTCAAGTAGAAGACCTTGCTGAAAATGTAGTCATTATTGATTCTATCTCAAAGCGTTTTAGTGCTTGCGGTGCACGGATAGGAACGATAGTCAGTCGCAACCGAGAGGTGATAGATTCGGTTACCAAATATGCAAAACTGCGATTGAGCCCGCCAGGTTTCGAGCAAGTTTTGGCCGAAGCTACCTTAGATGTTGACCCTTCCTACATGGAAGAAACTATTGAAGAATACCAGCGCCGACGTGATGTTGTTTTTGATCGCTTACGCCAAATGGAAG
>CAYTVR010000454.1:0-4614 GCA_964441245.1 uncultured Saprospiraceae bacterium
AAATTCAACCCTTTACCTCCAGTTGGTGGAACAATATGAGCAGCGTCACCAGCCATAAATAATCGTCCATGTTGCATATGGTCAATCATATAACTACGCATTGGAGTGATACTCTTTTGAGTAATTGGACCACGGTTGAGTTTCCAGTCATTTGAGCCTAAACGTAATTGTAGTTCGTCCCATAATTTTTCGTCTGACCAGTTTTCAGCTTTATCATTATTGTCCACTTGGATATACAATCTGCTTACTGTTTCGGATCGGTAACTTAAAAGTGCAAATCCTCTACGATGGAATGCATAGATGAGTTCATCCGAAGAAGGAGGAGTTTCTGACAAAATTCCTAGCCAGCTAAATGGATATTCAATACGGTGTGTATTAAAAGAATGTTCAGGAAGTGTTTGACGACCAACACCATGATAACCGTCGCAAGCAGCGACATAATCGCAATGCAATTCAAATTCTTCTCCATCTTTCTGGTAGTGAATAAGAGGTTGTTGGGTTTCTATCCCCTCAATTTTAGTAGCTGTAGCTTCGAAATGAACGGGTTTATTTTCTACATCAACCAAATTTGCGATGAGATCTCTCACTACAAATCGTTGACCATAGATGGTAATTCTTCGACCATTGGTTAGTTCCTCAAAAGGAATGTGGACTCTTTCGCCATTGAAACTGAGCAACACACCATGGTGTGGAATTCCATTTTTTTTAAGATTATGAGCCACTCCCATTTCTTCTAGCAGGTCAGTAGTGTTTTGTTCCAACAAACCAGCGCGCAATCTGTTTTCGCAATATTCTCGTGTCCTATTTTCCAAAATCACATTGTCAATCCCCATCATGTGCAATCGTTTGGAAAGAAACAATCCAGCCGGCCCTGCACCAATGATTCCAACTTGAGTCGAATATTTCTTCATGATGTACCTGTCAATTTTGATAACAAAGTTACGATCAATTGACTCACAGAATATGGTATATTGTATTTTAAAACTTGTAAAAAAAAAACATTTTTTACAAGTTTAGGATATTATAAGTATCTTAATGGTAAATTTAGAACATATGCCAAAACAACTACTTCATTTCAAAGGGGTTTATGGGGAGCAACAAAAGCCATTTTGGGACTCCGCTATATATATTGAACCGATAAGAAAAAGAAGCGCTATTTACAATTTTGAAATCAATGAACATTTGCATACCGACTTGGTTCAAATTTTTATTTTAAAGAAAGGTGGAGGAAGTTTATTTTCGGAAGGAAAAGAAATTACAATTGAAACACCATGTATTATTATCATTCCAAATGGCGTTTTACATGGTTTTGCTTGGCAGCAAAATATTACAGGAAGTGTGCTTACCTTTTCATTACCATTTTATGAAAGTTGTTTGGAAGAGCGTCAAATAATTTTGAATCAATTTCAACAACTGCAATATCAGGTTTTCGAAAAAAATGAGATAGCATTTAAAGAAATATTGTTTATTAAAGAAAACTTGGAGAAAGAACTAGCGGTACACAAAGTGGAAAAACAGTATATCATTACTTTACTTTTCAAGTTGTTAATGTCAAAGTTATATCGCCAAAGTATTGCGGGACAACATCAAGTGATTGTCAATGACAATAGGACCTTGACTTACTTTAATGCTTTTCAAAAAGAAATTACACAGACGATTGATGGCACCAAAAAAATTCAGGCGTATGCCAAAAAACTCAACATTACAACGGTACACCTCAATAGAATTTGTCAATCTTTAGTACAAAAGTCAGCCTTACAAATCGTGCATGAAAAGTTAATAACGCAAGCGAAGAAACATCTTTTATATTCCAACAAAACTATATCAGAAATTGCTTATTCTCTCAATTTCAAAGACCCATCTCACTTTAGTAAATTTTTTAAGAAAATGGTTGGAGTAAGTCCCCGCAGTTTTAGGAAAAGTCAGGATGGATATTCTTGAAGTTAAGGGAAAAAATTATGGCTTGTAAAAAATCATCTTCAATTACCTTTTATAGTTTTTTCTCCATCGTACTCATAAGTATAATCCATGCTTAATTGATTTTTTACTTCTTCTCTAATATGGATTTTGGCGGATTTACCTGAGGCTTCAAATTTACTGGTAATATTTATAATATCCCCCAAAGAAGAAAATCTAACAATAAGTAATCAGAGGAAACCCCGAACCTCCTTTCGGAAATTCGGGGCGACCCAGTTAATTAAAAGAGCTTTATTTTAAATACTTTCCATTGCTAAGAACAACATAAAATCTATTGAGAGATGATCATTCTTTTCGTTGCAATATCTGTGTTGGTTTCCAATCGATAATATAATAAACCAATATTTTCTAAATCACTTCGATTGATTTGGACTTCGTTATATCCTTTTACAAAATCATTTTGAATTTGCTGAACCAATCGACCTGATACATCGTAAATCGTTAAAGTAGCTTCACTTGCTTCTGGTAAATTAAAACCAATTAATGTTTGTTCCTTGAACGGATTCGGTTGATTTTGATATAAAGCAAAGGCCTCAGTTTTTTCGCTCACTTCAGTATTAAATTCTAAAGCTAGATTCATTAAATCACCTGATTGGTTATAAGCTTCAGCTGTCGTCATTAATGAACTTAGATTGATCGCTTTGCTCAATTCAACATTCGCTTTCGCTTTGAATGTTATGCTAAATAATACTGCTTCATCTGTTAGAGTAATTCCTGATTGTAAATTCCAACTTGACGTCAATACACCTTCATTTGAACGAGATGCAAAATTATCTGCACCTAAGTTTTTCAATTCTCCACTTGTATAATCCACTAACTCTAATTGATCAGAATCAAAATCAAGTGTAAACTGATAACCTAGTACTTCCGTAAAGTCTTTTGCTTTAAAGTCAACGGTATAAGTTTCATCAGTTTTCAATTGACGATCGGCTACTTGAAAAACTAAATTTTCCAACCCTTCTCGAGCATCACCAGTGACTAATTGATTTGGAATTGCAGAACTATTGACATCACCTATTTTGATCGCAACGAAATCTGCGATCTCATTGTCAACTAAATCATTGATACTATATTCTTCTGGGAAAGTAGAAGCAAATGGGTTCGTTGGATTAGCAAATACAAAATCCTCACTTACAAATCTCCAAGAAGTATTGTTGGTGAATTCGTCATCAATCATTAAGATTAATTTTCGAAGTTCTATCATATCAAATGCTGTAATAGTTCCTGAGTTATCAACATCTGCTGCAATCAATCGATAGGGCGAATCTAGTATTTGAACACCTAATACGTGTTGACTAATCATAATTAAATCCATAGTAGAAATACCATTTAACGGATTATCATTTCGAGAAGGTGAAATAATATAGTTGTTTTCAGATGGTAATGCAAATTCATAATAACCATCATCAACTGTTTCCATTTCTTCCACTATACCTGCTCCACTTGCATTGACATCCACTAATTCTACTAGCTCATCATTTTCGGTTCTTAGATGACCAGAAACAGTCATGCTAATGGCTTCAGATCCATCTTTTAAGTAAAATTTTGCGCTAGTCGTACTGGCATTTCCGCAATTATCCGTAGCAGTGAAAGTAACAATGGTGGTTGAGATCAGTCCAGTTCCACAATTTTCTGTATTTGGAGAACTTGGAGCATAAGACCATGTAATTGTATTGTCACAGTTATTGTCAATCTCTACCGAATTCATGGCATCCTGTCCCCAAGATTGGTAATCGGAATTAGCAAAAGCACCACAGTTTCGGAAAGCACTTGGAATAGAACCACTAATGATCGGAGCTGTATTATCTACCACTACAATCGTAGAAGCACAACTTGCAGAACGTCCACATGGATCAGTAGCTGTGAAGTTAACCGTCGTTTGAGATCCGCATCCTCCTAAACTATTTGGATTGAAACTGTAAGAAACAACTGGATCTAAACCAGCACAGGAAGTTACAAAAATGGCATGTTGCGTATACAAATCAAACGCTGCAATTGCTTCCTCAGCCGTTGCATCGCAATCAATTTCACAATCAATAGTTGGACAAATATATTCAAAAGGATCATTCTGAATCGTATATGTTTGAACATGAGTAGCCATTCGGCCACAAACATCTTCTACCGTATATCTGAATTGATATCTTGCACCTGGGCAATTTTCAGTACCAATAACTGGTAATGCTTCCACCATTTTGGTTGACCCTAATGCACAATCTGTTTCTGCATTAAAAGCAGCCATTTGAGGAAAGGCCTCTACACCACAAGTAACCACTTGGTCCAAAGGTATTTCTGTTATGATTGGCCCGAGTAAACTTTGGTTGAAAGTAAATGTTTGTGCACAAGTACTGCTATTCCCACAAGCATCTGATATGCTATAGGTTCGAGTCAAGGTACGATCTGCAGGATTGGAAGAACAGTAATCTAATAAATCTCGACCTGCTGGGCTGTCGCTAAATTCAATCGTCCACTCATCAGCAGTGCTACAATTATCCATTCCCGTTCCTCCTATATCGATGAACTCAGCAATCGTATTAGCCGTCGGTAATGGACCACTCAAACAATCAAGATCATCCAAGTTGGCTGGACAAGTGATCACTGGTGGCGTCGTATCATCTACCTCAATGGTTTGCACGCAAG
>CAYTVR010000455.1:0-4593 GCA_964441245.1 uncultured Saprospiraceae bacterium
CAGTGTTGTGAGAGGGCTGGGGTGGCTAAATTAGTCACCTCTCCCTACTCGATTGGCTTCCGTGTTTTTTCTTTTTAAATCATTAGTATTCTATCCATGAAATAAAAAATAATCCAAATGTAAACTATCGCAATTCCAAGTGATAATATCCAATTTGATTTATTGGCTTTCTTAAAATCTTGCCACATATTTTTTATTTCTTCTTTTTCAGTTCTTACAACTTTTGTATTTGCGATTAAATCTCCAATTCTTCTACTTGGACTAAACAACACAATTACAACTTCGATAATCCAAAAAATATCTGTGAAATTTCGAACTGCACATTTCAATTCGTTTGCAGGTTTCATTGTTATTTTATCAACCACGACTTGACCAAGTATTCGTTTTGCTGCACTTCTTCCTCTTAAAAAATCTTTATTCAAGTAAATCCCAAATAGTAAAAGCATTATTGTCTCATTTATCCACCGTTTTTCACTTTCCATTCCAATTACAAACGGTATCATGAAAATTGGAAGTATTGTGAAACATATTATCACATGGTCAAACAACATTGATTTCAATCTTTCGATTGTAGTTAAATTATCTTGATAAACGAATTCTTCATCTACAAATTCACTATCTAAAATTTTTTCGTTCATCGCTGTTTATTGTTTTCTTTTTTCTTCATGGAAGCGAACGGTTTCGATATGTGATGGCCTATCTGCGGGTCAGATGGTGGCGATGGCTAAAATGATAGGCTAGCCACATATCGTTTGTTCGCTGCCGTTTTCATTCTTTTTTAAAATAGATTTTTGATTTTCCCATTGATTGGTATTCTTTTGTAATAACTAGATTCTCTAGGTTGAGTAATTCGTAGTCGATTGAAAGAATGTAATCTGATCTTGAAAGATCCATTTCTTTTTCATTCACTGAGTATCGAAATTCTATTTTTCCTTCTTCTTCGTTTTCAGCTATAAGTTTATTTTTATTTGTGAATTGAATTTTAAGGTCATCACCTATGCTTCTTTGGCAAACTCTTTTGAATTTCTTTTCTGCAAATTCAGGTAATTCATCATATAATTTTAGGTAGTCTCCTAATTCAATTTCATTTCTAGAATAATTCCAAGTCCCAATTAGTTTTTTCTTGATTGAATCTCCAAAAATAAATCTATTTAAATTTCTATCAAAATCCTCATCTTTTTTCCATGGATTCCCATGGAATATTCCAACGTAATCGGCTTTAGTTATTTTTATATTAAACGAGTCGATTATCTCTATTTTGTAATCCCCTTTTTTTGCTTTTATTGTATATTCAGCTAAACTCCCTTCGTCTAAAACATAATTTTCATTCCACCATGTGGTTCTTATAAAACTTCCAATCGAGTCGAAGTATACGAATTCCCTCCATTGGGTTTGATCCTTTAAATCCAATGAATCAGAAATCCATTCCGTATTTGAAAAATCCATCTTGATCGATTTTCGACATTGTATGAATTGCATCGAAAGGATTATAATTAATATTGGAATTATTCGATTCACAAATTTTTTATTTTTTAATGGAAGCGAACGCGAGAGTACAACGCAGTGCCGAAGAACAATTGCCTTTTGAACCCTCTCGCAGGCATTGACTTGTACTCCTTGTTGCCTACTGGCATTTTCTTTCATTTCTTCATCACGCGATCACTTCTTTTAAGGATGTTTATCATTAGGCTTTCTTATCTTAAGATTGTTTTAGCTTTTTCGATTCCAAATAGTTTTTGAGATAATTCATCCTCCTAAATTAAGCTTTCAACACGGTCGTTTTGTCGTAGGCGCATTTTTAGCCCACATTCCATCTAATTAATTCGCAATTATTTTGTCATCCAAATCTAACTAATCAATCACAATTTATGAAGTTTAGAACTAATTAATTTGTCTATCAGTTTTTTGTTGATTCTACTGTTTTGCCAAATTCACTAATTTATTCAGTATTCTAACTTCTCTCTTCCATCATCATCTCAACAAATTAAAATTGTCTTGCAGTCTAAATAACAACTCTTTTACATTTTGTCTAATCATTTAATATTCCAATCGATCTTGTATTCTCCAACCCACCAATCTATCCAATTATTGTTCACAATCCTCCCCCAGTATCATTTCGACAAATCAATTCGTTTCGTAATTCAATAACAATTCTCTTACGTAATGTTTTAAACATTCAAATTACTCCTCGTTTTCATTTTTCTTATTTATTTTTCAGCGGGCGTTTCCCCAGTTTTGACAAATCTTGAAAATCAAAATGATTACGGCTTTTACATTCTTTTCAATCCGCAGGCTCCTTGCTAGTAGGCAACGGCTAGCTACCCGCAGTAGATGGCGGTCGCGTTTGCTTTTGCGCGTTGGCCACTGCCAGCTATTGACGGGTAGCTTTTGTTAGGTGGCGTATTCATTTATTTTTCAATTGCAATTTTTTCATTTTCTGTATATCTGCATCTCCTTTTTCCATGTCTCCTAACTTATAATAAGCCGAAGACCTTTCTAAGTAATATTCATAATTATTCGGATTCTTTTCAATCGCTGTATTCAAATCGCTAATTGCAGACTCATAATCTCCATAATCAATATAGGCTTTGCCTCTCTTGCAGTACATATCTGGTTTGGTGTATCCCAAATTGATTGCATCAGAAAACTCTTTTATTGCATTTTTTCTGCTTCTTTTTTTTACGTATGCGTCGCCTAATTTTATTTTATAAACGATTTTATCGGTTGTTTTTTCTACTTTTTCCAAGGCAAGTTTATAATTCGTGATTGCAGAATCTATCATTCCAAGTTTTGAAAAATTATTAGCTCTGTCAAAAAAAACGAAATGTTCTTTTGCTCCTAAACTGACTGCATTTTTAAAATACTCTCCTGCTTTTTCAGATTTACCTAACTCTGAATAAGTACGACCTAGGTAATATGAATAAGTGCCATTTTCAGGGTCGTACTTAACTGCTTCTTCAAAATCTTTTAATGCTATTGATTTGCTTCTTTTTAAATTTCCTTTCCCTCGTTCAAATGCCTTTTTCGCTCTAACTTTGTCTATTTTAAATTTATCTTCTTCTATAATTGGTTCAACTTTGTTAGGTTTAGGCTTCGTCTTTTTTTCTTTCGGTGTTAATTTGTCTTCAATATATCTCTTTGCTGCTTGTATATTTTGAAGAATTGATTCTTTTCCTCCACTCAGCTCATATGCTTTTTCAAAGTAATAAAGCATCTTACTTTTATCTTCAAAGTAGAGCAAAGTCATAACTCCAAGATTATTATATGGAATATAATTCAATGGAGAAAGCTCAATTGCTTTTTCGTAATCCAATTTAGATTCGTCAAATCTGTCAGTTCTAATGTTAAGATTCCCTCTCAATGAGTACAAAAAACCTTGAATGGGAGAGTTTTCAATTTTACTGTCAATTCTTTGTATCGCTAAATCAATAGAATCAAGAAATTGATTTACTTCAAAAATATGGAGTGTCTTTAAAATCGCTTCTTCGATGATTCCTGTTACCTCTCCTTTCTCTATCTCACTTTCGTACCGAACGTAATAATTTGTTTCTCCTGAAGTACTTTTAATCGAATCAACCAAAAGTGATTGATATTTTAGGTTAACATTAATGCTGTCCGTTTCTTGATAAGTGCTTCCGAATAGTACAAATTTTGCGTTTTCCTTGTTTCCAATCTCTTTACTTAAATCATAGGTAATTACTTCTTCAAAGTCCATGCTTTTTTGACAGTCGAGGATAATTTCAATTGAATTGTCAATTTTGAATTGGTCAAGTCTCATGCATAGTAAGTCTTCAATATCAATAGACGCTTTATTCTTAAAAGGGAAAACTAATATGTTGTAATTATCGGGAGATTTAAATCCCGATAATCCTACTTCTAAATCAGGTTCAGATGACCAATAAAAATAAGCAATCCCTAAAACGGCAATTATTGGCAAAAGAATTAAGTGTTTCTTGTATTTAATTCTTTTGATTGGGTGTTGAACATTTTTGTCTATTTGTTCAATCAAGTCTATTATGTCATTATTTATTTTATTTATCTCTAAATTGTAATCTTCATTTTTTAGAACTCCTTTGATGTTTTGTGACTTGATTGAATTGAATCTACTATTTAGAATTAAAATTTCTTTTTGATGACTTTGACCATATTCATCATTCATTAAAAATTCCAAGGCCTCAGAAGTATTTCCTTTTGCAATTAGTTTTCTTAATTTATCCATTTGAATTGAGATTGTTTTTCGTTTTTTTCGTAACTACTCAGGTCAATTTGCTATTCGTCTAGCCTTCCATACACCTTTATCTTCTGTAATCTTTTTGTTTTTAGCTTGATTTCGATGTAAAATAAGAAAACCTAATTGAATTAGTTTCTCCAATTAGATTTTTTTTGCACTCTGTAAGTTTTTTATCTGCTTCTTTAGCCCATTAAAATCAAGTGACTTACATCCTCTTTTCAATCGACCTGAGTAGTTCCTTTTTTTCTTATGCCACCTAACGGTTTTGCTACACGCAGTAGTGGCGCTTAGCCACTATTGACGTTGTAGCTTTTGTGTGTGCCCAGAATGGGCACCTAATTTCTTCAAAGTTAAGAAATTAT
>CAYTVR010000456.1:0-3647 GCA_964441245.1 uncultured Saprospiraceae bacterium
GTAATAGTGTTTATTAATTAATTCAATCGCTTCAATCGGGTTGGTTCATTGGGGTGTTAAAGTAACAATTAAATTTACAGTTAGGTTTAACCTAAAACTCATTTTTATTCATCTTGCTCTACCCTACTTTAATCTAATATTTTAGTAAATTGACGCCTCAAGGGATTAAATTACCCTCGTATTATTGGACAAATTCAAATTTGTTATTTTAAAAATATAGCTTTCGCCAAATAAAAAGCGATAATTTCAAAAATGGATAAAGCGGCCAATCGAACATTGAGAGAGAAAATCTATGATTTTCTAACCACCAGAATGGTATATCATTCCCTCTTTTGGGTCATTATGTTTTTGACCTTTATTTCACTGGATTTGATTTCAGGGGGAGACCATAGTGGTATTTTTTATGTGACTAAAGAGTTGATTGCTGTTTTCTTTTTTGGTCTTATCGTCTATTTTAATCTTTTCTATTTGATTCCCAATTATCTTACGGAGAAGAAGTTTTTGGTGTATTGTGGATTATTGATATTGGCAGCTGTCGTTATCACTCCTCTCAAAATTCTTATCCTTTATTTCATGCACTCGGGCAATCCCTATGAGCAAGCTAGCCTTGTGCAAGATTTAAATTGGGGATTTATTACCCACTTTTTTGTTGGCGGCTCTTCTACCATTTTCAAAATCATCAATGATTGGGTTAAACATCAAAGAGAAAGAAATGAACTAGAAACCCAAACCATGCAATCTGAATTGCGGTTTCTAAAATCACAGATCAACCCCCATTTCCTTTTCAATACTTTAAATAATCTTTATGCGCTTACGCTAAAAAAATCGGACAAGGCACCAGAAATTGTCATCAAGTTGAGTGAAATGATGCGGTACATGCTTTATGAATGCAATGAAAAACAAGTGCTCTTGAGCAAGGAAGTTAATTATATTCAGAACTATTTGGACTTGGAGATGCTTAGACAGGGGAAAAATGTAGAAATCAAGTTTGAAGTAAACGGAGAAATCACTTCTCAAAAAATAGCGCCTTTACTATTCATTCCTTTTTTAGAGAATAGTTTTAAGCATGGTTTGAACAACCAAATCAGCCGTGGTTTCGTAAAAATTGTACTGAATGTGATAGACAGAAATCGAGTAGAACTATTCATTGAAAATAGTAAACCAGAGACGCTTCCATTAAAAGATCATCGAAGAAGTGGCGGCATTGGTCTAGTAAATGTACGTCGTCGTTTAAATATTTTGTATCCTAGACAATACGATTTAAAAATCAAAGACAACCCAAAAACTTACGCCGTCGATTTGAAAATTGATTTGGTGTAAAACTTTATTCGGTAGACGGTTAACGGCCGTTTCACTGACGGCAGACGGCCTAACGCCTTGCGGTTTTAGAATAAAGATTCATAGTTTTCAACTAAAACAAAACTTAAAACTACTAGCATTATGGTAAATGTAATAATCATTGATGACGAGCCCTTAGCATTGGATGTATTGGAAACCTATATTAGTCAGATGCCTGAACTGAATTTGGTTCAACGATGCAACAATGCCTTAGAAGCGAACGAAGCCATTAAGTCCAACGATGTGGATTTAATGTTTTTGGATATCCAAATGCCACAGTTAACTGGAATTGATTTCTTAAAAACACTTTCCAATCCTCCACTGGTTATTTTTACGACCGCCTATGACAATTATGCCATTGAAGGCTTTGAATTGGACGCGGTTGATTATTTATTGAAACCGATCTCACTCGATCGTTTCATGAAGTCCGTGAATAAGGCCGTAAAGCAAATTGAATTAAAACAAAAAGAAGCGGCGCCAGCAATGAGTAAAGAAGAAGCTACTGATTTCATCTTCGTGAAAGCGGATAAGAAATTGGTCAAAATAAAATACAGTGACATCATCTATATTGAAGGCTTAAAAGATTATGTTATCATTCGAATGGATACCGGAAGAGTCATTACTTTGCAGACGATGAAAAGCCTTGAAGAAAAATTGCCAGAAGGAATATTCAAGCGAATTCATCGATCATATATTGTGAATGTAGATAGAATAAATGCCATCATGGGGAACATGGTTGAAGTGGATGAGAAAGGACAGACTAAGCATCTTCCTATTGGTAAGAACTACCGTGATGAGTTGTTGGCTATTGTTAATAAGAATCGACTTTAGGCTATAGAAAGTCATTTTTCTCGCCAAGTATAAGAAGGCGCAAAGATTGGATTTTGCAAAGCAAAATCACCTTTGCGCCTTTTAGTATTTTGCAAGAAATTAAAACTCTGCTTAGGACTTTAAAAGCTCTTAAACTGGAGTTGTTAAAGTAGTCGAGTGTATTCGAAAAAAATGTATAGAAACGAAATTTCCCCCGTGTACCTTGTATCCAAAACCGGATACCGAATGAAGTCTAGTATTTGACGAAAGTCATAAAAGAAAAAATCAATACTCCTCCAATGCAAAAAGGCACAATGTAAACATCATGCCTTTTGCTATCTAACAAACAAAACCAACTCGTATTAAAAAGACCTTCCTTTCAGCTCCGCAAAGTCAGAACTTCCTAAAGTCCCAAACATTTAAAATCCAAACACAAATCCCATACGAAAGTTCACATGGTGCGTAAAGGATTCATGACGGCCTTCCTCTAAAGTTCTTTTCAAATTCAGATCACTTGGAGCAATACTTCTATAATGCGTCTTTTGACCTCTATTGGCAAGAACGGCTACATCCAAGGCGAGGTAATTAGAAAGTTTGACCATCAAACCAGCACCGCCTGATAGGTTGAATGCAGTACCATGAAATTTAGTCTGATTATCAAATAATTCTTCATAACCTTCATCAACAATCTGAGTACTGAAAAAAGAAACACCACCTAAGGAAACTTCAGCATATGGACTAACGATTTTATCTTTTAAAGGAACAAAACGAAGAAAAGTATTGTACCGCAAATAACAATCTTCCTCTGAAATATCGATGCTTTCCAATCCATTACTTCCATTTTCAATCTCTAAAAAATAGCTTTCATTGGCATACATCGACACACCGATTTCTCCTCCTAAAAAAAGAACTTCCGATTTGCCAATGGCATTCATCATGGAGAAAGAAAAGCCTTTAGGATTTTCGTGCAGATTATTTTCGTAATCGCTTAAGGGTTGAGTGATATTATAATGCATCCCCATAGATACTTGTGCTTCAGCTTTCGCTAAATAAAAAAAGGACACGACCACAACAAGGAGAGTAAGTGTAAGTTTTTGCTTCATGATAAGGAGGTGTTAATTATTGATAAAACGAAATCTGATTTCCTTAAGCTGTTTCAGGCCTAAAACTTTAACAAGAAATTACCGTAACATCATACGGATAATAAAAAGGAAATTAGTATAATTTGTAATCAATTTTATAGACTTTTGCAAAGAGCGAAAAGAAATAAATTGAAGAGGTGGCAAAAGCAGATATTTAACCTGCCATCTGAAGATAACAAAAAAATTAAATTTTGTCATTTAAAACATTCGAGTTTTCCGCAGAGTTAGTAGAGGCATTGGATTTTATGGGTTTCAAAGAACCCACTCCCATTCAAAAAGACGCCATTCCGATCATACTTAATAATAAAGATTTAATTGCTTGTGCACAGACTGGTACTGGTAAAACAGGAGCATTCC
>CAYTVR010000456.1:3657-4589 GCA_964441245.1 uncultured Saprospiraceae bacterium
TAATGATTGCTAACTCTTGTAAATCGAATTCGTATAAAATAGCACAGCAAAAAGAAGAAAGTAAAGGGATCAATACACTCATCATTGCTCCTACTAGAGAATTAGCCTTGCAGATAGATCAGCAGATTGAAGCATTTGCTTATTTCTTAGGTATTAGTTCTTTACCTGTATATGGTGGTGGTGATGGTTCTACTTGGGACCAACAGAAGAAAGCCTTAAAACAAGGAGCTGATATTATCGTAGCCACACCAGGTAGATTGATAGCCCACTTAAAATTGGGTTATGTGAATATGGATCACTTACAACATTTAATTCTGGATGAAGCAGATCGAATGTTGGATATGGGTTTTCTGGATGACATCATGATGATTACGAAAAAGTTGCCTAAGAAAAGACAAACCCTTTTATTCTCAGCAACGATGCCTGACAATATTCGTTTGTTGTCTAAGAAGCTTTTGACGGAACCGGAAAGTATAAACATTGCGTTATCCAAACCAGCGGAAGGTGTTCTCCAAGTAGCTTATATGGCTTACGACCGACAAAAGATTGGGCTTATCAAACACTTATTAAATGGTAAAGTCAATTATCCTAGTGTTTTGATTTTCACTTCTACCAAAAGGATGGTTCGAGAGATTTCAGCATCTCTAAAAAAGGCTGGTTTTAATGCCGGAGGGATCTCATCTGACTTGGAACAAAAGGCGAGAGAGCAAGCGCTAAATGAGTTTAGAAGTAGAAATTGGCAAATCATGGTCGCCACGGATATCTTAGCAAGAGGTATAGATATCAAAGAAATTAGTCTAGTTATAAATTACGATGTACCCCAAGATGCTGAAGACTATGTCCATAGAATAGGGAGGACAGCAAGAGCAGATGCGACGGGCGTTGCTATTACTTTTATTTCTGACCAAAATCAAAGACGTTTTCACAATATC
>CAYTVR010000457.1:0-4538 GCA_964441245.1 uncultured Saprospiraceae bacterium
CTCCACTTCTAACGTAAATCACTCGATTTGTAATATTAAGCTTCACTCCTATGCGACAAGTTTGTCGGGACAGGCCTGTCTTCCTTAAAAAGAATTTGTTTAGATCGCTAAACGCATTATTTTTTAGTTCGCCAGAACCATAAATTATTGATTTTCAACCTAAAATAAATTTTAAACAAAACTCTAAAAAAAAGGCTCGACAACAGCATTGTTGTCGAGCCTTTTTGAGAGGAGATTTTTTTAGTAATACTCGCTCTATTGCACCATTATTTTTTCTGTGAATTTTTTCCCGTTTTGAGTGATTGTAATAAAAGCAGGACCTTTAGCTGCTCTCGACAAATCTACTGTTGTATCAAAACTTCCTTGAAAATCACTCACGCCTAATGAAATCGACACTATCTTTTTACCTAATAGATCAATAACTTCCACTAGGATCGCTCCTTTTTCAGATTCAAACTGAATATTTACTTTTCCATTGGTTGGATTAGGAGAAGCGGTAAAACTTTTCAATAGCAACTGATTGTTTTTTTTCTCTTTAGATGGCTTGGCGTCGTCTGCCAATTTAAACTTCACGGGAAGATTAAATTCCGTTTTCACAATTTCACCCTCTTTTTTACCGGGCACCCATTTCGGCATTTGAGCAACAATTTCCAAAACGGCTTCATCGCAACCATATCCCACTGAACGAACAATTTCAGGAAGAATAACCGATCCATCTTTATCCACTACAAAGTTGACCACGACGGTTCCTTCTTTACCTTGCTCTCGCGCTTCTTCTGGATATTTGATGTTATTATAAATGAACATCAATAAATTATGGTTAGAACAATCTTCTTGCTCTTTTCCTACCGAGTCGTCACAACCTTGGAAGCGAGGCATCTCATCTACTTCTTTAAAAACATCTGCTCGATCGGACGTTTCTTCTTTTGAGGCTACCTGATTATTTTCTAACATAAATCTTACAGGCAGATTAAAATAAACATTTGCCGCTTTACCATTTTTTTTACCCGGTGTCCATGTCGGCATTTGACGAATAATCTCCAAGACGGTTTCGTCACAACCACTTCCGATAGATTTTCTGATTTCTGGAGATATGACTTTACCTGTTTTGTCGACTACAAAGCGGACTACCACAGTACCTTCTACACCTTTTTTTCGAGCCTCTTCTGGATAGTTGATATTGTCATAAACATAAGTCAACATTTTCATATCCGAACAAGCTTTATCTTCAATAGCATCACCGCTCAATTCACATCCTGGAAAAAAAGGCATTTGATCAACGGTTTGATAGATCGGATCTCCATTACTTACCAATGTTTTGTTTTTTGGGTTGGTGTGTAAACAAAACTTCTTATCATCATCGTTGGAAAGAATAATTTGCAATTGATGTCTTTCGATTGTTTCTTCTATCAATGTATTTAGCTCATCACGATGCTCAGGATACCTATTTGATATGGAGGCTAATTTTTGGATTGGAGAATTAGGTAGATCTATTTTCATTTTTTCTTCTGGTGTACTCTTATCATACTCTAGTAGAAGTGCTGTAATTTCTTGTTCTAATTCGGTTGCATTAAATTCACCAACTTCAATATTATTTAGTGATTTCCCTGTAGGATTTAATTGAGCTTGAATGGTGTTGCTTGAAAAGGCTAAAAACATCACCGCTGCAATCGGTAATAGCCAAAGGTATTTTAGTAAAGCTGGTCGAGAAGATTTATTTTTCATCATCATTGTAAAGCGTTTTTTTAATTGTGAATGATTAAAATTATTCGCTAAAGCAATCTGAAATCCGGATTGTAATTGCTTCAACAACAACTGGCCATATTGTTTTTTATGCATTGTTTTTAGAACATTGGCATCCGCCAAATATTCATGAATATTTCTTATGGAATTTTTATATAAAAAGATAATTGGATTGAACCAAAACAAAATACTTATCATTTCAAACAAGACCACATCCCAACTATGTCGCTCTCGAATATGTGTTAACTCGTGCGTTAATATTTTTTCTTTTTCGCTCGATTCTAAATCCAGTGACTCGCTCCAAAACAAATAATTAAAAAAAGAAAAAGGACTATGGACCTTAGCATTTTTCACTAAATAGTAATCTGACTTTCTTTCAATTTGTCCAGTTTTTCTGAGTTGAAATATGGTATATATTCCATAGAAAAAACGAATACTTAGCAGACTCACTACGATTAGATAAATCCCTATTAAAAAAGGAAATAGTTGAAAAGAAGTCTCATCTGGCGTGACAACAATTTCATCTAGCGTAATTTCCATGGATTGAACGGTCACCGTTATTGGTTCTAAATAAAATCCAAAATTATCTTCTAGTATCATCGCTTCTACTGGAAGCTCTATCAAAGGAATAAGTAAACCTAATAACAAGGTACTTAACAGATAAAATCGATTCAGCTTAAAAAAAGTTTCTTGACTCAACAACAAAGCATAGAGCAAATAAAAGCCTAACCAACACAGACTTACTTCCAGGAGATAATGAACCATGAGTGATTTTTTTTAAAGTTTTGAATCCAAAATTTTGGAAGACTCAATTCATATTCTTTTGACTAAGAAGGATCTTTTTTAGCCTCTTTTTCCTCCTCCATTTCTTTCAACATTGCAGTGAGTTCTTCAATGTCTAAGTCTTTTTCTTTGACTAAAAAGGAAACCAGACTATTCATCGAACCTTCGAAGTAATCCCCTACGAATTTTTTAATGGTCTTTTTACTATACTCCTCTTTGGTGATGATTGGGAAATACTCATGCGTCCGACCATAAGCTTTGTGATCTAGGAAGCCTTTTTTTTCTAAGATGCGAACGATTGAAGAAATGGTACTGTGAGGTGGTTTTTCAGGAGCCATTTGTTTGATAATATCACTGACCAAGCAGCGATCCAATTCCCAAATAATGTGCATGACTTCTTCTTCGCCTTTAGTAAGTCTTTTCATCTTGACTTTTTTTTGATTTTGGAAAAACAGCATTTTCTACTCTGACAAAATCGTGCAGTAATTATTTAACACGATTTGCCAAAGCATTATTTTTTGTTGTTAAAACAAAGGTATAACGCTTTTTATTCAAATGCAACTATTTTTTCTTTTTTATAGCGTACTTTTACGTTATGCTGTTTGAAAAAGATTTTTTACTTACCGGAATACACCATTTTAAAAGAGAAATTTTACTTACGCATTCGAAACCAAGCTAGTTCTGGATGGAGAAATTTATTGTCTTTTTCACCTTTTCGGATGGAACGTGTAAATCGTTGGAAGGCTCGCTTATGGCGAAATTTTTTAAATTCTTTTGCTTTTAAAAAATCGCGATATACACGCATGTCATTAAATACTTTTGCCTTACGGCCTCTTTTCAATGCTTGGAACATTTGATCTTTCTTTCCCATTTCAGCATATACCAAAGCTATTCGATAAGCCATCAATCCTTGGTATAACTTCCCTGTGTTTGGCCTAGCGACTTGAGCCAATTGATATTGCTTAATTGCTTGGGTTCCTTGTTTTTGAGTTTTATACAAATTACCCATTTCTTCATAGGCAAAGGTTAGGTGAGGATTCAGTTCTAAAGCTTTTGTGAAACTTTTGATTGCTTTTTCATTTTTATTTTGATCTGCGTAAACCACTCCAAAATAAAAATGAACCATCCCGTTTTCAGGTTCTATCCTACTCGCTTGATTCAAATCCATTAATGCGGCTTCCGGTCTTTTCAAAAAAATATTCATGGTCGCTCGATTGCGATAAGCTAGTGCGAGCGTTCGATCTTGCTCAATGGCTTTGGTAAACCATTGGTGCGCAATTTGTAAATCTTTTCGATTGGGTTTAGCAATATCTTGATTAAAATATCTCGCCGTCCCTGTATTGTTATAAGCCATTGCAAAACTAGTATCGATCGCCGTGGCTTTATAGAAATCTTCTAAGGCAGGATCATAATTTTGCTGTAAGCAACGAACCATTCCTCTATCATTATAAGCTGCAGCACAGGAAGGATCTACTTGAATCGCCAATGAAAAATAATGGATGGATTCTGCATATTGCTTTAACTGATAAAAGGTTTTCCCTAAGGCGTAAGGTCCATCAACATTATTCGGATCCAAGCGATAAAGTACTTTAAAATCATCAATGGCTGCTTGATAATTTTTCAAAAAATAAAACGTATAACCTCTATGAAAATAAGCCCGTGGTTCTTGAGTGGGATATTGCTGGATAAATTGATCAAAGCTCTGGCGAGCTTGTTGGTACTCCCCTACTTTTCTTTGGCTTAAACCTCTGTTGTAGTATTCGTAATCTATGGATTGTGCCGTCAAACCAAATGCTAAACAACAACAAATGAATTGACATAAAAATTGATTCAGCCAATTATAGGTATAGGTGTAAGAGTTGTTCATTTCATTGAATTGAAAATAAGGGCGAAACTCTTTTTCGTTCTATCCACATACTCTAAGTTTAGTAATAACAACCAAAATTTCGGTTGGTCTCTAATCTATATACTCCACTTTTCGTAAGAAACGAAAACCAACACTCAACTCAATT
>CAYTVR010000458.1:0-4531 GCA_964441245.1 uncultured Saprospiraceae bacterium
ATTGGAGATAAACTAGCGGTAGATAAAGACGAAATCGTCATCACAAATGGAGCAGTATTTGCGATTTTCTTAACTATGATTTCCCTTTGTGAAACAGGGGATGAGGTCATAACGGTGCAGCCAAACTTTCCACCAACAATTGATTTGATTGAGGGACTAGGGTTCAAAAAGAAATTAATCAAGCTGTCATTTGAAGAAGAATATCAGATAAATATTGACAACTTATTATCGAAAATAACATCTAAGACAAAATTGATTATTTTGGTATCTCCATTAAATCCAACGGGAACAATTCATAGCAAGGAGGAAATTCTTGAAATTTCTGACCGGGTAAACAAACA
The DNA here is from genome assembly GCA_964441245.1 of uncultured Saprospiraceae bacterium. Taxonomy (GTDB): domain Bacteria; phylum Bacteroidota; class Bacteroidia; order Chitinophagales; family Saprospiraceae; genus JALZUU01. The sequence goes on from CAYTVR010000458.1 coordinate 342, forward strand.
ATATCCAGATTGTAAATTAATCGTTGATGAAACCTATCGTGAAGCCTCATATGGAGATAATAACGTTATTCCAACTTACGCTGGCTTAAGAGATAATGTGATTACTATCTCTTCTTTGTCTAAATGTTATGGAACACCAGGATTAAGAATTGGTTGGCTTCAATCAAGCGATGAGCAATTCATTGAACATGCAGGTCTAGCTAAAATGAATACAGTCATTTCTAATTCCGTTTTAGACGAAACCGTGGCATTAAAAGTACTCGACAAGGAATTTGAAATTTTCAAAGGTCGAAGAACTCACGCAGTTATAGGATTTGAACTAACTAAAAACTGGGTGAATCAAAATAGTGAATTTATCAGTTGGATTGAGCCAAAAGCGGGTGCGCTTTGCTGCATTAAGTTAAAGGATAAACAGTTTACAAAGGACAATATTGAGAAATTTTATTCCTCTTCCAAAGAAGCTGGAATTCAAATATCAAATGGAGAATGGTTTGGAGAATCCAAAAGATATTTTAGGTTAGGTTTTGGCTACATGGACATAAAAAAACTAGACTTCACATTAAAAAAATTAGGTGGAATATTAACAGAAACTGCCACAAAAAAACAAACTAAAAATGAAATTTAGAAAAGCAACCAAAAATGATGTTTCAGTAATTGTGGAAATGATTGCTGATGATGAACTTGGGATGAAAAGAGAAAATTTTCAAATTCCCTTGCCTCCTGAATATCTAAAAGCTTTTGACAAAATAATTACTGATGAAAACCAAGAATTAATAGTGGTTGAGAGTCAAGATTTGGAAGTAATTGGAACGCTACAATTATCATTTATACAGTATTTAACCTATCGTGGCGGAACTAGAGCACAAATTGAAGCGGTAAGAATTAGAAAAGATAAAAGAGGGCTCGGAATTGGAAAAATCATGTTTGAATGGGCAATTAATCGAGCCAAAAAACGAGAAGCCCATTTACTCCAATTAACAACAGATAAAAAAAGACCAAAAGCAATTAGGTTTTATGAAGATTTGGGATTTAAACCTACCCACCTAGGAATGAAAATGCATTTTAAAAATAATGAGTGAAATAAACATTATAAAAGCTACTATTAATGAAACCAAAACAATTGCAAATTTAGTTGCGGAATTATTGATTGACTTCAATACTATGAGCAATAGTAGTTTTATAGTAGATAAAATTGAACTTGAAAAGACCATAAGAAACTTAATTAGAAGAAATAATTATGGAGCATTTATAGCCTATGATTCTGAAAACAGTCCGAGAGGATTAATAACCATAGCAGAGTCATCTGCAATATATAATGGTGGTGACTTTGGAGTAATTACAGAATTTTATGTCGATAGAAATTCAAGGTCTTATGGTATCGGAAAATTACTATTGAATCATGTTCTTAATTTTTCAAGATTGATGAACTGGAATAAAGTTGAAGTCGGAGCTCCAAATGCCGAACAATGGCCAAGAACTATTCAATTTTATAAAAGAAATGGTTTCATTGAAAAAGGAATAAAATTAAGAATTAATGTAAACGACTGTTACTCAAAATAAAAAACCGAGATGATAAAAGGACTTTATGAAACACATTTATTTGTTGAAAATCTAGAACGTTCAATCAATTTTTATGGCAATACTCTTGAATTAAAACAATGCCGCTTTAATAACGAAAGACGTACTGCGTTTTTTTGGGTCGGAAAAGAAAAACAGTATATGCTAGGTCTGTGGGAAAAACCAAAAGAACAAATTGATATTAGACATTTTGCTTTTGAATGTGAATCAGATTGGATTCGAAACGAATCACTGAATTATTTAAAATCCAGAAATATTAAATCTTGGAATTTTTTGAATGACGGCACTAAAGGACTAATGGTTTTTGTCTGGATGCCGGCCATTTCAATATATTTTAATGATCCAGACGGACATGAACTTGAATTTATCGGAATTTTAAATGGAAAACCTAAATCTGATAAGGAAAAACGAGTGGTTACTTACAAAGAATGGCTTAAAATAAAGAATGAAGACATCTAAAAAGAATAGCGAACATTATTATTGGGGTAATAATTGTAGTGGTTGGCATCTTGTTAAATCAAAAAATTTAAGTGTAATTGAAGAATTAATGCCTGCCGAAACTTCTGAACAAAAACATTATCATAATTTTTCTGAACAGTATTTTTACATATTGAACGGAACTGCAACTTTTGAAATTGAAAATGAGATTTTTGAGGTAAATAAATGGGAAGGTATTCATATTTATCCCCAAGTTGTCCACTGCATTAGAAACAAAAAATCTGCTGATTTAGAATTTCTTGTCATCTCACAACCTACATCGCGAGGGGATAGAATAAATGAACCCTTTAAAAAGGAAGAATTGAATTTAAACGGTAAAAAGTTTAAATCAGCTTCTGTTTCAAGTAATGGAGAAGTAAGTTCAAGCACCGTATTCGAATATCGACAAAAAGAAAATGTGATTTGGGCCACCTATGAAGGTGGAGATATTTTATTTGGCACGCTTTCCGGTCGAATTGAAAAACAACATTTAACTTTTACCTACCAGCATCAAAATAATTATGACGAGTTTAAAACTGGAAAGTGCAAATCAATTATTAAAATGAAAGACGGGAAATTAATTTTAAAAGAGAAATGGGAATGGACTTGCGATGACTATTCTAAAGGAGAGTCAAAGCTTGAGGAAATAAAATGATAATACTGTTTGCCAGTAATACGAAAAGGGAAATTGTACATCTTCAAACGAAAGCGGGACAATAGAAATGAGCTATCATCAAGTAAATACCAAGGGAGAACTAATGACTTAAATTTGCTTTTAAAAACCTCAAGTAATGGATAATGGTACAATACGACTTCATGAAACTTGGCAATGGACCTACGGCGACAAATCAAAAGGAAACTCTATTTTAGAGAAAATAATACTTGAATAAATGAGAATAGGAATTGTACAGTCTTCCTCTAAAAAAGGAGCTATTTCCATTAATATTAAAAACCACCTCAGTTTAATCAAAAGTGCACTCCCCTCGAAGCCCGATTTGATAGTGTTTCCTGAGCTATCCATTACAGGCTACGAACCGGAATTGGCCGAAAAACTTGCTTGTACTATAGACGATGAAAGATTCAATTCCTTTCAAGTAATGGCTGATACAAACAAACTCACAATAGGCATAGGAATGCCAACCCATTCTAAAGATGGTATCAACATCAGTATGCTATTTTTTCAACCCTACAGGGAGCGCTTACGATACTCCAAACAGCTACTGCATGCTGACGAATTACCCTATTTTGTTAGTAGTAACAATCAGGTTTTCTTAACTATAAAAGAAAAGAAAATCGCTTTTGGAATTTGTTATGAGACACTACAACGGGAACACTTTATAAAAGCCGTAGAAAATAATGCAGATGTCTACATTGCGAGTGTAGCCAAGCCTGAGAGGGGAAAAGAAAAGGCCTACGTACATTTTCCATCAATGGGCAAAGAGTTTAACATACCCATTCTAATGTCCAATTGTGTAGGATACTGCGATAATTTTATGAGTAATGGAAAAAATGCTGTATGGAATAAAGATGGAAAGCTAGTAGCCCAACTTGACGAAAAAAATCAAGGTTTGCTGATTTACGAAACCGAAAGTGAAAAGGCAACTATTTTACAAATCGATAATTAATAAACTAGGCTATGGAGATTAGATTAAACTGCGAGAATTGTGACAAAACCCTTTCCAACGAAAGTGACGAAGCGATGATTTGCACTTTTGATTGTACTTTTTGCAAGGATTGTGTTGACACTATTTTAAACAATGTCTGTCCAAATTGTGGGGGTGGATGCTCACATAGTAGTTTCAAAAAATAAAAATAGAATCTTGAATGCATTATTAATATTAGCGACTATAGCCGCCTGCTATTTTCTTATTTCTGTATTTGGTTTGACAAAACTTTTACAGATGACGACGGAAGGTTATCCTTATGAAATTGAACAAAAGGACTTTGAACTACCGAGGAGGATTAGCGGAGCGGCCTTTATGATTGGTATGATAGCTCTTTCAGCACTTATTGCACTCTTTGGTTGGATGAAATCAAAAGCTATTGGAATTGTTACGACTATAATTGGAATTTTGACACTGATGTAAAGCTTCAGCATAATGTTTACCGGTTAAGGATAAAGTTAATTGATAGTT
>CAYTVR010000459.1:0-4507 GCA_964441245.1 uncultured Saprospiraceae bacterium
CCCATTCGAGGCACACACAATGCATACCCGTTCATTCCCAGCAAAAGCTGGGAACGACGGGTATGCGGAACCGTTGGCTCCAAGCAAAAGAAAAAACAAAACATTACCGTAAAATCGAAAAGTCGGTTTTAAATTAATTTTTCAGAAATTTCATCTCGGGCAGATGATTCACGGCATATTATTGCATAATATTTCCTTAAAAATTTAAATAATTCTCAATGAAAAATTTCTACCAAAAAATCATCAGTTCTAATCAATTTCTAATTTTCTTTAAAACCATTTTTAATATCCACCATAAATTAAAGTTGAAGTCTATGGTCATGGCATTTTTTCTGTTTAGCTTTAGTAACCACTCGTTATTATCTGCTCAAACTTTTGCCGAACCTGTTATTGGTGCTTTTAATTTGACATCAGGACAATTAGGCGATAAAATCCCCAATCTGGTTGATATTGACGGGGATGGAGATTTGGATTTATTTGAATCCTTCGTAAATACTAACGTTAACCAATCTGTACTTTTTTTATTTCAAAAAAATTTAGGAACTGCATCTAATCCAGAATTTGATATTATTCCCGATCAGAATGTATTTAATTTGGGGACTGATACAATTCTCAATCCTGGGACTAACGATTTTGATTTTGCAGATTTGGATAATGACGGTGATTACGATATCCTCATCACCGACAATAGTTCTCAGAGTAGTATATTTTTATTTTATGAGAATATTGGGACTACATCAAATCCCATTTTTGACTCTCCTGAAATAAATCCATTTGGGTTAGATTCATTCGAAAACACTTTTTTGCTGCCAACTTTTGTAGATTTGGATAATGATGGAGACTTTGATATTATGTGTACTCTAGATGGTGGAAATTTTTTATATTACAAAAATACAGGAACATCTAGCAATCCATCATACGGCTCTCCTCAGCCTAATCCTTTTGGATTAGAACCTTTAGATTATTATACTTTTTTGACATTTCCAGATTTTGCTGACCTCGATGGTGATGGAGATTTAGATATGATTGGATACAATAATTATAATTATGAAAGTACGCTAGTTTATCGGGAAAACATTGGTACTGTAGTTACTCCAAACTTTAGTGATGAGGAAACAAATACGCCATTAGATTATACTATTCCAGTAGGTGCAACAGGATTGTTGGAATGCGCAGATTTAGATAACGATGGTGATGTAGATGTAATATTAAATTTATATGAGGTAACTCCTAACTATGATGGTGCTGAAACATTGTATTTTGAAAATCTAGGAAATATGACTAGCACATCAACAATTGATAACGACCTCAGTATGATTGCTTTTCCTAACCCTACTGAAGATTTTCTAAATGTAAGCGGTGATGTCTTCGTAGGTTCTAAGTATATCAATTTAGATATTTATAATAGTAATGGCGCATCAATCTCACAAAATACTCAGTTTAATTTTGGGCAAAAGTTGAATTTAACGATTGATATAAGCCACTTAAATCGTGGTCACTATACCATCAAATTAGAAATCGACAACGAGTACAAAGCGGTAAGTTTTATTAAGCAGTAAATCTAAAATCCTGCTATCACAAACAGGCTAGGCCAGCAAAAAAATAAATAGATGATGATACTAAAAATGCACTTATTGATTTTCAAAGAAAGAATAAATTAAGAACTTTTAATATCTAAAGGATTTCAAATAAATGGACAATGTAACAATGGAAGGAACCTTTTACATTTTGCAGCGAAAGATAATTTAAAAGAAGTCGCTAAATACTTAGTCGAAAAAGAATTAGTTGATATTTTTCAAAAAGATGAAAAAGGAGAAACAGCATTAGATTATGCGAAAAGATTTAAACATCCAGAAATTACAGAGATAATTAAAAAGAAAAAATAAAGGCGAGAAGCCAATAAGAAAGGCTGGAAAGTTGTGTCATAGACCGACTTTCGGCCTTTGTCCACCCAAGTATGGTTGGATAAATTGAACAAAGCGTTCTCAAGTCCCACCAGCCTTATTCAACTCGAATGTATGTGCCTGGGCGTCACATGACATTGCTTTGCGTCGTGAGGCATTCAGACTGACACACAATAAATGTCTTACACATTCAAATAATTTTATGAGGATACTTACAAACATAATTATAATATCAGTTATTAGTCTGATGATGTATACATGCACGACTAATAACCAAATAAACAATAAGTTTTACTCTGAACTAAACAAGCAACTAAACAGTGATTATTTTAGTCCCATTGATTTTGCTGAACAGTTTAAAGAACGGGAGCATAAAACAAATTGGCATTTAAACGACGATGTAATTATTTCTGAGGATGGAGAAAATCGAATACAATTTCGACTGAAAGACCTTAGCCTTCGTAAAGATAAGAATAGCGAAGTTACACAATACATTATTCATCTGTATGGAGACAATAACAAGGAAACGTCTATTTCATCATTGACAAATGGCAAAAAAGAGGGAAAAAAGATTATTTATGAATTGCATAAAGAAGCTGTAAGGATTTCTATAACACCCTTCAAAGGTTTTTTTAAATGGGATATTGTTCCTTATCACAGAAAAAGTATAGATTCGATTGTTATTGAAATAGCAGCGGCTGGTCCTTATTTTGGAGGAGGTGAGCGTTATATTGGCACAAACCTAAATGGGCGCACAGTCTCTAATCAACCAAACGATCATTATTGGGACCCTCCCAAAACAGTGACTTCTCCATGGGGAAATCCTCATAAACCTGGACATTATAACTCCTATGAGCCATCTTACCTTCAAATTGCTTTCTACTTAAATCCATTTGGTGAGGCCTGGTTCGTTGATGATGCTGCCTCGGTATTTGGATCTTTTACAGAAAATGAAGAAAGGTTCAAAATTCGTATTGAAAGCAACAGAACATCTTTTTATACTATCCATGAACAATCCGCTAAAGAAGCCCTTAATACCTATACTTCAATTGCCGGTCGTCAACCTAAAATTCCCGATTGGGCAGTGGGCGTATGGGTAAACCTTCTGGATGGGCAGGATTCGGTTTATGCTAGAGCTAACCGGTTGAAAGATTGGGGCATCCCGACAACCGCAATTTGGGTTTTCGATATGGGTGATATCCCAAACTCGCAAGGTTACGAAAACTGGACTACAGGTCCATACCATAACTTAAGGGAAATGACAGACTCTTTGCACAAGCTTGGGTTTAAAGCTTTGAGTTATTTACATCCCTACCAAGAAGTGAAATTACCAAAATCTAATATCAATAATCCGATATACCAAAAGTTCGATTCGTTAGATGTATTGTTAATTACCCCAAGTGAAATCAGAAACAATCGCTATGGATATGATACAAGTGGTTTATATAACTTCCACATACCTCTAATGGGTAATTTGTGGCAGGGAATGCTTCGAAAGGTATTATTGCAGGATAATTTTGATGGGTATATGGAAGATTTCGGCGATTTATCATATTGTTTCGACCGTAAAGAAATAAAATGGAAAGCAATAGGTTACAGACAGGAAACCCCTCTTACTCCAAATCAATATAATAACTCTTACCCATTAATATATCATAAGTTAAGTCACTTGCAAGCTACGGAAATAAAACCTGATATAGCTACATTTTGCCGTAGTGGAAGTCTTGGTTCGGCTGCATATACCAAAATCCTCTGGGGTGGCGATCAAATGTCGAATTGGGATAAGACTTTTGGATATCCATCAGCAATTTCATCCGGTATATCTTGTGGCCTTTCCGGCTATGCAAACTGGGCTCCGGATATTTTGTCAAGTTCTCCTGACATGGAGTTGTGGAAACGTTGGGTACAGTTTGCTGCGTTTACCCCAATAATGCGAGATCATTTATGGGTAAACAAACCAACAAGTATTGATATTTGGTTTAATACTGAAACCTCCAAATACTTTAAAAAGTATGCTGAAATTCATATGAGTATGGTACCATACATCCAGGAACATCTGTCTGAATATAGAAGAAATGGTGTTCCTATTATACGACATATGATGTTAGAATTTCCAAGTGAGCCTGAAACCTATAATTGTGAGTACCAATATATGTTTGGATCAAAATATTTAGTTGCACCAGTTGTAGATAAAGATGCATTTGAAAAAACTATTTATTTCCCTAAAGGAAAATGGAAAAGTTTCTGGAATCCAGTTACTATCGACTCCAAAGGAGAATGGATAACGGTTAGGGCCCCACTTGACACTATACCTGTTTTTGAACGACTAATTAACTGACAATACCCCAAAAACGCTTATATTTAGAAAGTACTCAAATTGAGTACGTTGAATCATTAAATAATTGACTAAGGGACTCAACATTAATAACTGTCCGATTTGAGTGGAAACCATTTTTGCTATCCTGCTCAAAAAAAGTTCAAAATAACCCGCTACCAGCCCGACTGCGTCAGCGGGCGGGTTCCTTCACTTTTGTTAATCGGTTAGCTAAAATATTTCGAACCTGTCCGGCGGCCAGACGGACTCAAATCGGACATTTATTTAT
>CAYTVR010000460.1:0-4479 GCA_964441245.1 uncultured Saprospiraceae bacterium
CCTTGAGCAAATCAAACATCAAACATCTTACTATGAGTCGCTTAGTTTGGCTTCTTTTATTCTTATTCAATGCTTATCTAACTAGTGCTATATCATCACTAGATAGCATTCAACTCTTGTCTCCCAAAGATACTATTTTTATTACCGTGGGTGATTTTCAAGAAAAACTCTTTACCCATCACGTAAAGGAAAAGCAAACGCTTTATTCTATTTCTAAATTTTATGGCATTTCTTTGGAGGTGCTATATTACTACAATCAAAAGTATAGAAATAAAGTATTGTCCATCGATGATCAATTGACCATTCCGTTACCTAATAGATCTATCATGCGATACAAAACGGCGAGATTTAACGAAAGTGAATATATCCCTGTTTGTTATAAAGTAAGTCCTGGTGATAATTTATTTAGGATTGCCAGAGTGCAGTTTAAAATGCCTGTTGATTCGGTGATGCTGAGAAACAATCTTCCGACTCACAAAATTTATGTCGGCCAAATCCTTCAATTGGGATGGGTAAGTTTAAAAGGCATTCCTGCTAAATATCAACAAAACAAACGCAATCTGCAACGGATACAACAAGAAACGATCAAACGTCGATTTAAAGGATATACCGCCGCCAAGCGGAAAAAATCTTACAACGACCAAGGTGTAGGCGTTTGGCAAAAAAATGCAAAAAGCCAAACTCAACTTTTTGCACTTCATCGAACTGCTGAACTGAATTCTTTAATCTCCGTAGAGAACCCTATGCAGAAAAAAATCGTTTTAGTAAAAGTGATAGGGCGAGTTCCAGAAAGAGCTTATGGACGCGAAGTTAAAATTGTACTGTCGAGAGCCGCCGCACTTAAACTGGGAGCCAAAGACGAACGTTTCTTTGTGAAAATAAAATACTTAAGATAATCTTTATTCGACAGACCGTGGACGGCCGTTTCACTGACGGTGGAGAGGCAGCTGCAATATGATTTTATTTAAAATAAGAAATGTATCACCCTAGAAACTTGATTAAAAGTTTTTCTTAAGTGATCTTTGTATCAACATTTGGCATAAATGGAGAGTAGTTTCGCTAAAGCGAAACAAAATGTCCGGTGGACATTTTTCGAAATGAACCACTTGTGGGACAGCGTGAGCCTAAATAACTAGAAACTCAAAAGATATAACCACCTAAATTAATTCAATGTATTACGACAATATCCTCAAAACCATAGGGAACACCCCAATGGTTAAACTCAATAAAGTAATGAGCTCCGTACCTGCTTTGGTATTAGCCAAAGTAGAGACCTACAATCCTGGTCATTCTACCAAAGATCGGATGGGCTTAAAAATGTTAGAAGATGCCGAAAAGAGAGGAGATATTGCCCCAGGTGGAACCATCATCGAATGTACCTCAGGAAATACAGGAATGGGCTTGGCTATTGCAGCTTGTGTGAAAGGATACAAATGTATTTTCACAACCAGTGACAAACAATCCAAAGAAAAATTTGATCTTCTAAAAGCCCTTGGAGCAGAAGTAATTGTATGTCCCACAAATGTTGAGCCTGATGATCCCCGCTCCTATTACTCTGTAGCTGAGCGACTTAGCAAAGAAATCCCTAATTCTTATTGGTGTAATCAATATGATAATCCTTCTAATGCCGTTGCGCATTATGAATCAACGGGCCCAGAGATTTGGGAACAAACTGAAGGAAAAATAACGCATTTCATCGTTGGTGTAGGTACAGGTGGCACCATATCTGGCGTAGCCAAATACCTTAAGGAAAAGAACCCCGATATTAAAATTTGGGGCGTTGACACTTATGGCTCCGTCTTCAAAAAATATCATGAAACAGGGATCTTCGATGAAAACGAAATATACCCTTATATCACCGAAGGCATTGGAGAAGATATTCTTCCAAAGAATGTAGATTTTAGTTTGATAGACCACTTTGAGAAAGTAACCGATAAGGATGGTGCTATTATGGCTCGCCGATTAGCTAGAGAGGAAGGTATCTTATTAGGTTATTCTTGTGGTTCAGCAGCAGCTGGCCTTGTTCAAATGAAAGATAAATTGACCGAGGATGATGTGGTGGTCATTCTTTTCCATGACCATGGTAGTCGTTATGTTGGAAAAATTTACAATGACGACTGGATGCGAGAAAGAGGCTTCTTGGATGATGAACTAAAAGTGAAAGATTTGATCGCCATGAAGAATGACAAATCTTTTTACTCCGTGCAGGAGACCCTCTCCGTTCGAGATACGCTAAACATGATGAAAGAAAACGACATCTCTCAAATGCCCGTCATGGACAATGGATCTATCGTTGGCTCTGTTACCGAAAGTACAGTTCTTTCTCATCTGCTAAAAAATCCATTGGAGAATAGCGAAAGTAAAATCAGTTCTATCATGGGTGATGCGTTTCCGCTTGTAACAGAGGATACACCTTGTCGACAATTGAATCGCTACATCAGTAAAAAAATTCCTGCAGTGATTGCTAAGGATCGCGCTGGGACGATGCATATTATTACACAGTATGATATTTTGCAAGCTGTCTGATTGATGTGCTAATTTGTTGATGAGCTGATGCTGTTATAGCTGATGCCTATTTTAATTTACGAATTATTTGATGTGCGGATGTGCAGATGCTGTTTCTACTGATGCCTATGCATTTGGCTTTTTTGCTTCCCTTCCTTTTAGGTTTACATTTGACTTTCGTCAAATTGCGCTTTGGTTTTGATAAATATTTCACTAGCTCGAGGTGACAACTAGCTGAAGAAGTGAAGCTTGGCCTTGTGGCTAGGTGTCAACTCAAAATTTATTTCCTATCGTTATAGTTGTCACCTTGCCTCCAAGCTTTGCGCTTTTCCGCAGCAAGTTAACACCTATGGTTATTCACATAAACACCAGACAAAAAAATGCTCGATGGAAACCATCGAGCATCAGTTTTAGTATGTTTAATTCTCCTACTATTTAGAATGGGCAATTATGACATTTGTCAACTCTAGCCCCATCATTAGGATTGGATATTAATCTTGTATCAGTACAATCGAGGCAACCGATAATCTTAAATTCGGTTCTACGATTCATTTGATGTTGTTTTTCACTACAAGGAATATTGTTGGTACAATTATTCACGTTGATGGTTTCGCCATATCCTCTAGGGACTAATCGTTCTCTATTAATTCCTTGCTCTACTAACCATCTTACTACTGATTCTGCTCTTCTTTGAGACAATCTATTATTGTATCGGTTAGATCCTCTAGAATCGGTATGAGAACCAATTTCAACAATATATTGATCGTTTTCCATCAACATACTCTTCAATTTTTCTAGTTCAGATTCAGCTTCATCTCTTACATAAGATTGATTAAAATCATAATATACATGAAGTAGGTAAGCAATTGGTTCACCTTGTGTTGGAGTAACAGGGCCACGGTCAAATGTAGGGCCATCATCCACTAACTCTCCACCTCTATAAGTAAGGCCTTCAGAAGTAGTTCCATCAGCAGGTTCACCTGTTCCACTATCTACATACAATCCAGTTTCTAAATCCTTATAGACTCCTTCAATTGGATCATCAACCACCACTGGGTTAGAAGGCCCAGAATCATCACCCGCAATTGTAGGCATTAGATTTAAGTTAGCTTGTAAAGTGGTAGATTCCGTTAAGTCTTTAGTGCACTGACCATCTTTAGCATCTGCTAAGTAGCCTTCCAATTCACCTTTTACTTTATAGCAGCAGTCTTTACTCATTTTAAAATAGTATCGACCAGTTGCATCTGTAAATAATTCCTGCTCTTCTTCTTCGCAGTCATTAGTTAGAGTCACTTTAGCACCTTCGATTGGAAGACCTGTTCGTTGGTCAAAAACGATTCCTTCGATGTCAAACTCTAATTGACGACTCATTGGAATTTCAACTAACACTCGCTCTCCCAATTTAATATCTTTTGTACATCCTTCCACCGCATTGTCTGTATACAATTCTTTAGTTGCAGTGAAAGTGCAGCAAAGGTTCATCTTCATATCGATAACTGCTTTTCCTTTTTCATTAGTTGTCAAAGTACCGCCACAGCTATTTTCAATAATTGCTTCTTCGATTGGTTCTCCAGTTGCTTCATCATAAACAAAAACTTCTACAGGAGAGGCCACTTTCTTAAAGCTGTAAATATCATCACGACCAGCTCCTCCCGTTCTATCAGAAGAAAGGAAACCACAAACACCTTCTTCATTGAAGATAATTCCGAAGTCATCAGAAACGGTATTGATAGGGAAACCCATGTTTTCAATTGTTCCCCATTCTCCTTCTCCTTTATCTTCCATATAGTAAATATCCAATCCTCCTAAACCAATCAATCCATCTGAAGCAAAGTATAATTTTTCACCCATGTAATTAGGAAACAACTCATTTCCTTCTGTATTAATCTGCGGTCCAAGGTTGATCGGAGGACCCCAGCTACCACCTTCTTGTTCTGAAACATATAAATCCATTCCTCCAAAACCACCTGGCAT
>CAYTVR010000461.1:0-4469 GCA_964441245.1 uncultured Saprospiraceae bacterium
AAAAATAATAAAGTGGCTTATCAAAACAGTTTTGGCTTAGCCAATATTGCTAATGAGCAAAAGTACACGGATGAAACGACCCAGCCCATTGCATCGGTCAGTAAAACCTTCATTGCAGCCGCATTGATGAAAGCAATAGAGCAAGGACACTTTACACTAGAGACAGATATTAATGATATTCTACCTTTTAAGGTGGTCAATCCTTACCAAGCAGATGAAGTCATTCGGATTCGAGATTTGGTAACGCATACTTCTAGCTTGATCGACGAACCCGAAATTTATAACGTAAAGAGCTATTACTACCTGCCAGGTGAATTTGAAAAGTTGACATTGGGGATGCAAGGGATTATAACGGAGTACGGTGTTCAGGAAGGTTCAGAGATGCCGCTTGGCGATTACTTGAAGTCTTATTATACGCGTGGAGGATCATTTTATAGTGAAGACAATTTTAGTGAGTGGGCGCCAAGTGAATTTTATGAATATAGTAATGTAGCGTCAGCATTGACAGCCTATTTAATTGAAGTCAAGGCGGGTATTACCTATCGCGATTATGTCAAGCAGTATATTTTTGATCCATTGGATATGAGAAATGCCGCTTTTCGTTATCAAGATGTGGACGCAAATAGAGCAGCAACTTTGTACATTACAAGAAATGATTTTTTCCCGATTTATCAAAATCATTCTTATCCTGATGGACAAGTGAATGCTTCCAATTATGACATGGGTAAATTCTTGTTGGAAATGATAAGAGGAAAAGATGGTAAAGGAAATATCCTCACCCAAGAAAGTTATCAAACGCTATTCAAAAGAAATGAACTGCCCACTGGCGATGGTGATTTTGCACGTGGCATATTTTGGGATTTGACCAATGAGCGCATTGAACATTCAGGTGGAGACCCTGGTGTAATCTCCTTGTTATCCTTTGATCCTATTACGAATACAGGTTTTTACTTTATGATGAATATTGATACGGGATCAGATGAAGGAGAGGAGATTGGTAAACAATTTGAAGAAATCATCAGTCACTTGAAGGACTATGAAAAAATATAAAACTATGATAACTATCTCTTTGATGATTGCTCCTGCCTGGCTCTGATTAAATATATGCCAGTCAGACAGGTTCGCTAAATGGATAGTACGAAAGTGATAAATAATAAAGGAACATGAGTCATCCCAAATTTTGACAAAAGCAAAAAATCCTTGTTTTTCAAAAATTGATTGCCAGATTGTTTGATTGAATGATTGTATTTTGGCCACGATAGGCCTCAAAAATGTAGAAATAGTTATAAGCAACGTCGTACAATCACACAATTTGACAATCCTTACAATCAATCTACTACTGTTTAAGCTTTTTCTTGGCATAAAGTAGGATAATAAAAATTCGGATGACTCATGCTTTTAACAATAAGCACACGAAATCTAATTAGAAATGAAAATTTACATTACATTTTTCATTTTCTTCTTTTTTCAAATGCAGGTATTTGCCCAAACTACATTTGACGTAAGTCTAATAGATACAGTAACGAATACCCCTATTCCTTATGCTAATATCGGTTTGCTTCAAACCAATGCTGGGACGGTCTCTAATGATCAAGGTTTTTTTTCGCTCCTCTCATTACAGGAGGTAGGTTCACTAAATAAAACTCAGACTATTAAAATAACTGCAATTGGATACGAAGAAAAATCAATCAACTATAGTCAACTCAAACCCCAAGACACCATCTATTTAAACCCCAAGGCTTACACCTACGCAAGTGTGAATATTAAGGCCAAAAAGTTTGGAGAAGAAATAGAAAGAGGGAAAAAGATAAAAAAGAAAAATACCGTATATGTGTGGGTTTGGGAAGACCAGCTAGGTCGAGAGATTGGGGCACCTATCAAAATTAAAAAAGAAAGTTATGTGAAGTCTGCTCACTTCTGTTTACATCCATTGACGACTGATAGCATTTTACTGCGTATCAATCTTTATGAATACCAAGACGGAAAAGTAGGAAAAACGCTACTTTCAAAAGACTTTTTTGCTCACACTAAAAATGGAGATACTTTACTAAGTATCGAATTATCGGAATTAGGATTAGTGATTGATCACGATGTTTTTCTGAGCTTGGAGACCATAGAAAATATTAATTACAATCAGAAAGTAGAATTGGCTTTCCGTATGAGTGAAGGACCCAACGGAAATGTCTGGGAACGATTATCAAAACTTGATGCCTTTGAAAGACCGTCGGACTTTGATGTAAAAATAGTCCGAATCGGATTTTACCTTAAAGTAAGAGAGGTAGAATGAAGGTCTAACTTTTAAATAACTTCAATGCAAAAGATAAAAACAATATTTTCTACCACTTTATTCATACTCCTGTTTTACACATCCTTGGTTGGTCAAACTTTCCGAACTGGTTTGATAACTGGTGCCCACATTTGCAAACTGACAGGAAATGCAAATGATTCCTACAATCATCTTGGATATAATGTAGGTGCTCGCATAGCTACCGACATACATCGACAAGTTAGGATAAGTACAGACTTTCTGTATAGTAGAAAAGGAAATGTGGTCAGCAATGTTTTATCCGAAACTACCAAATATGAAAACATTAGATTGGACTATATCGAAATACCCGTTATGATATCAGCAATGGATTGGATGGATGATCCCGAAGAGGAAAAGTATTATAAACTTCACTTTACGATTGGCGGTTCATTTGGACGATTGATTAACTATAAAGCGATTGACAATTTTGGAGAGGATGTAACTCCTCAACAAGCATTCGATAAAACCGCTATCAGTGTCATGGGTGGATTGGTTTATTATACTAGTGAACATTTTGGAATCAACCTCCAATTCAACTCTTCCTTTTCTAATATTCAAAGAACAACTCGCTCCCCCAGCATGAAAAGTAGAAGTTGGACCTTGAATATTATTTATATGTTTGATAATTTTTGGAGGTGAGTTTAGCTATTTACAGTTGGAATCCGTGAACCTGTTTTAGGATCTTTTGTTTTTTATGTACTTATTTATATCAAAGACCTACTACGCTTACAGCCATCATGAAAGTTCCAATCCTAAAAATAAATATCACTCAAAATATTCTCGACCAATTTGCTACTCAATTGAAGATACCTATTGTAGAACAAGCTGCTACTTTAAGTCAAAATTGGGGTGAAGGAAAAATCAACTTTTTTAAAATTACCTCCGAACTTGAATTATATAATTTTCAGTATCGACTTATAAATCCACTCAGTATACAATCCCTCAATCCAAAAGATAGTGATTGGCTGCTACTCAACATTAATCTCTCCAATCAAGCTAATATAAAAGAAGTCAATAATACTAAAGTCAGCTTTCAAAAGTTTTTGCCATCAGGTATTTTAGTTTATACGCCAGAGACGGCTGTTAAAAGTATCACTCCTGTCAATGAAAATTTTGAAATAGTCTTACTTCGTTTTCACAGAACTTTATTAAAAAAATATGATTTAGACAGTCCATTTTTTGAGAATACATCTCGAGCTGTTTTGTATGAAGATTTGGATGCTTCTTCTGAACAATTACTACAAGAGGCCATTGTTCCCAACTGTGATAAACTGTTGCGTCATGCTTTAGTTTTAAAGTTTTTATCCACTTTCGTGAAAAAGCTACAGGCCAGAGAATCAGAATCTCTTTATCAAAATTTACACGAAGATGATTTAAAGGGCTTGTTTTTAGCTTCCGCTAAATTGAGAAATCCATTAGCGGTTAATGTTCCTTCCATCGAAGCCCTCTCCAAAATAGCAGGTATGAGCGCTACTAAGTTCAAAACCTGTTTCAAACAAGTTTTTGGTAGCCCTCCGATCCAATACCATCAGAAAATAAGAATGGACTACGCAAAAAGAGAATTAGAAAGTGGTGTAAAATCAGCAAGCAACTTAAGTTATGAACTAGGCTATTCCCATCCCTCTAAGTTTACCAATGCTTTCAAAAAGACCTTTGGTTTATTACCTTCTGAACTTTAATTTGTCCTTTAGGGTAAAAGACTTGTCTTTTACAGCTAACCAAACTTTCTTCCTGCTCCTACCTTTGTATAAAAAAAAAATCATGAAAATATTTTTAACAGGAGGTTCAGGTTTTGTTGGTTCTCATTTGATTCCAATTTTTCTAAAAAATAACTTTGAAGTAATGGCGCTTGCTCGTAGCCAATCTTCAGCCGATAAGGTAAAGACATTAGGTGCAATGCCAGTTCGAGATGACTTGACTTCTCTTTCTTCCAATGCAACAAAAGCGCTCCAACAATGTGATTACGTGGTGCATTCAGCGGCGCATATGGACTTTCATTATGATGCTAAAAAGTTTTATGACATTAATGTAGAGGCGACTAAGCAGTTGTTAGATTTGGCGAAAGCCGCAAAAATTAAAAAATTTATTTACATCAGTGCAGCACCAGTGGTACCTGGTTCGCCTATTGTAAATTTGACGGAAGTCGAAGCCAAAGAAGGAT
>CAYTVR010000462.1:0-4463 GCA_964441245.1 uncultured Saprospiraceae bacterium
ATTAATACCTTCTTTTTTGAATTGGATGGATACAAGGGGATTTAGTTTTTTGTAATTATTTAATTGTTCTTCAATCTTGTCTAAGAGAAATTCTAATTCTGCTTCTTCCTCATCTAATGACCAAACCACATCTATAATATTAGATACCGTCTGATTGGCTTTATCGACAATTTGATTTGCATTGTGAGTTACATTGGTTTCATTTTTTTGAACCTTAATCGATTTGGCCAGGCGAGTAATACTATTTAAATTACTCCCAACCGTATCATGAAGATCAGATGCAATACGAAGTCTTAAGTGCTCTAATTTTTTTCTATTTTGGTTTTGAAAAAAGAAATATAATAATCCCAAAAAGAATAGGAATAACGCAACGACAATGACCAATAAGTTTTCCTTGTTTTTATTCTTTAAAACTAAAATCTCATTCTCCATTTCCTTTTCCTTTAATTCATCCCTAATTACTGCCTTTTTATTTTGTTTTTCTTCTAGTTGGGCTTGAGTATCTTTTTCCCTTTTTTCCCATTTTAAAGCCTCCTTATAATTCATTTGTGCCAGATAAGCATCTGCCAAAACTCCACAAGTTTCTGGAAGGTTACGATAGTATTCTATTTCCTCAGAATATTTTACCCCTTCTAAAGCATTGTCAATGGCACTGGTATATTCTTGTTCTTGAAAACAATATTCTGCTTTGACACCCAATATCTGAATTAGGTTTATTTTTGATCCAACTGAAGTGGATATTTGATAGGCACTATCTAAATAACTCAAGCCCTCTTTTCCTCGATCTAAGTTGATAAGTATTTCTCCTTTATTTTTTATAAGATACCCCGATAAATCTTTTGAAGCAGGATGATCAGTGGTTTGAAGCGTACTAATTCCAAGGTTGGTATGAGCTAGGGCTGAAACATATTTTTCATCATATATATAATTGGCAGCGATATTGTTTAAAAGTACTGCTACGTAAAAAGTATTTTTTTCTTCCTCTGCAATCTTTAAAGCTTTTTTAAAAGAATGAGTACTGGTTTCATATTCTTCTAACTCGAAATTTATTAAACCTAGATTAAGATGAATATCTGATAATAATTTTTTATTGGATATTTCCTGTGCTATCGGGTTTGCTTTTTCTAAATACGCTATCGCATTAGGTAAGTCTCCCATTTCCCAATATAAACTACTAAACGAAATTAATACTTCGCATTTCAAATATTGGTCACCTATTCTGATCGCTAAGCTTAAGCATTCCTCCAGAAAAGCCTGCGCCTTTTTAAATAAATTCCTACCCTTATAAACTTTGGTCATGTTAAAATAGGAATTGTATTTCTCTCGCAGGTCTTTGGAATATTGGTAAGCTTCTAATGCTTTATTAAAATAATAGGTAGAAGAATCTTCGCTATTATTTATATGAGCAATAATAAGTTCGTTGTATATTTTATGTTTTTCGGAAGGATTAGCTTTTCCTAATTTATTTAATAACTCAGAGGTGTCTGTTTGGTTATTGCCAAACAATAGCAAGGAATAAAAGATCAACAGCAATGTTGGGAATTGTCTCATAGTTTTTAAAAATAAAAATAGTCCACTTAAATATACTACTGATTGGACAAAATACCAATTTAAACTAGTATCTCTTTTGTTGCTTTTCTAATTAGGGGCATGGATAATTCTTGTTCGTCATCGAGGGTTTATGATTATGTATTTGCGATTGAAAGGAATGAAACTTCCTTCCTATATTGGGTGGTAATAATTGTGGTGTACCCACCACTATATTCTTAAGTGGCATCTATTAATTGATTGTTCCTATTAACTTAATTAGTTCACGAAATTAAGTTAAATAATAACTTGAGCGCCTTTTAAATTTATACTTCCTCTTTTTCCTTCTGCAATCCCGATAGCTATCGGGACGGCTATTACATTGAAAAAAGACTCGTCTAAATTCAAAATCCATCTCAATTTATTGCAAATCCAATTTTCGTGAACTACTAAAAAAAATATTAAAGATGCAATTTTCAAAACTCAACCCTCTTTCTCTTTTGTTAGTTTTTATTTTGCTAGCACTCTCCTATTCCAGCGTGGAAGCTCAATCTTCGCAAAAAGCTATTGCCTTGGCTCAATTGAAAGTAGCCAAACAACAGCTACCTCAACCTTCCTTTGAAGAAAAAAGGCCATCGACAGATGAATTGAAAGATTGGCAAAATAAAGCGGAATACGGAGTTTGGTTAGACAACAAAAAAATTGATAATTCTGAATTAGCCAAGAAGCAGCCTTCAGACTTTGGTTGGTTTGACGTAAGTCGACTGATGAAAAATGCGGTCAATTATGGAAAACATTCTTATCAAATCAGTTTGTATTCTAAGGCTTATTATGATAAGCATTTGAAAAATAAAAAATTATAAAATTGACCATTTTTATAGGTTCAGCCTTCCTAACTTCATAATTAGGAGGGCTTTTTTATCTTTATAGAAATTTTAAAATTTATGAGAATTACTGCTCCAATTAAAAAATAAAATTAATGGCTAAAGCAAAATTTGATCGGGCAACTTTCTTTTCGGATGTTCATGATATATGTCGCTTGATTCCTAAAGGGCGAGTGACCAGTTATGGCGCTATTGCTGCTTTTCTGGGCACGAAGCGTAGCGCCCGAATGGTAGGTTGGGCGATGCATGATGCCGTGAGTGCACATGGTGTTCCCGCTCATCGCGTGGTCAATTCTAAAGGTTTATTAACTGGTAAACATCACTTCAAAGGCAAGAGTATGGCAGATCGACTAATAGCAGAAGGCGTGGAAGTGAAAGCCGATAAAGTCCAAAATTTTAAAACCGTCTTTTGGGATCCCGTTCAAGAATTGACCTTTGATGATTAACGCATACCGTAGTCGTAGCCTATTTTCAATAATGCTAAAAACTCTTCATCAATCTCTTCCTCCTCTCGTACGCGAAGGTGATGTGCAAACTTACCATTGTAATCTTGAATCTTTTTAAAGCGCTCATTGTCTATACTTTCACTAGCGTAAAATTTTACATCCAATTCTTTAGTCATAGGTCTTATGATAAGCCAAGTTCTTTTATTGGCGAAAATAATAGTGTTGACTGAGGTGCCAACCGTATTGGGTTCCCAAGACATGATTTCCGTCATAAGGGTATCAAAAGCCAATACTAAATAATCAGGTTTGTTTTCAAACAAGCGATCCATATTTTGCTCAATGCAAATGTGCGATTGATTTTTGATATGGAAGTTGCGTTCGCAGTTAGGGCATGTCCACATGATAAAATTTCAATTTTCATCCCTCGACTATGCTCGGGATGACAAGTTTATAAATTTTTAAGCATACCTATTCTTCAGTTTAGAGGAGCCGAAACTTTATTATAGCTTAAGCCATGCCCAAATTTATACAATGGATTTTCTGAATCATAAGGCATATCTTCCTTTTGATTTTCAACAGCTTCCATTGACCTTGGTATTTCGAAAGGTAATTTGCCAGAAGGCGAAAACTTCCCGTATATCATTTCCATGACAATAGGTTCACTACTTTCAAAATTTGCAATAACCGCTTTACTAGCTGCGTCAATTTCAGGCATGACTGGTGGTCGATCCATTGTAACTACCGTGATGGTAGGTTTAGTTTGAATCAATTCCAGCATTTCCTTTTTTTCGCTTTCGCTAAATTCCAAACTTCCCTGATGAAAGAATCTTTCAAGAAGAGCATCGCCTAAAGGAGGATCATAAGGTGTGGCCGTGTTTAAAATAATGACATCAGCATCTGACAGATTGGAAACAATATTTTCATAGCTTTCGCTAAATTCATTGGTCATTCCTTCTATATAAACTTTCTGATCCTCAGATAGTGGGAGCAGGTTGTTTTCATTTTTTAGCAGCACCATGGATTTACGTTGGGAAACTTCCCCTTTTTCCATAAAACCTGAATTGGCTAAAATGCTCAAGCCTTCCAAATCCACATACGGATTATCGAAAAGTCCAAGAACAAATTTATCTCTTAGGATACGACGAACCGATTGATTAATTCTTTCTTCGCTAACACTCCCCTCTTCAACCAATTCCACAATTACCTCAGGAATTGATTCTCCTCCAAACATGTCATTACCAGCATCAATGGCTTTTTTCATTCTTTCTTTGATGCTCAAATTTTCAACGCCCCATGCCGAAGCTGGTTTAACAAATTGGTCACTTATGATCCCCCAATCCGTACAAATCACCCCATCAAATTTTAAAGAATCTCTAAGTAAGTCCGTCAAAATATCTTTATTAAATCCGAAGGCCACCTCTTCACTGGTTTGTCCTTCAGGTATGCCATAGTAACTCATCATTTGAGCCGTATGTGCAGGAATAGCACCTTTGGAAAAAGGAATGACATGATAATCAAAATTGTTGCCTGGATAGGCTTGGCCTTTCCCCGAAGCAAAATGCGAATCCATTCCATCTGTCTGTGGCCCACCTCCTGAAAAGTGTTT
>CAYTVR010000463.1:0-4446 GCA_964441245.1 uncultured Saprospiraceae bacterium
CTGTAAATGTCCACGTCCGTACCATCGTAAAATTATGCTCACAATCACCAGCTGTCACTTCTGCTGTTATCGAACCCTTGATTGATCCATCACAATTATCTACGGCCGTCAAATCTGCTGGTGCAGGTAAATCACTGGCACATTGGACATTGATATCTGCCGGTGCAGCTGGTGCAATTGGAGCGGTATCATCATTCACCACCAAAGTCTGGCTAACTGACGATTCATTTCCACATGCATCTGTAAATGTCCACGTCCGTACCATCGTAAAATTATGCTCACAATCACCAGCTGTAATTTCAGCTGTTATCGAACCCTTGATCGAAGCATCACAATTATCTACGGCCGTCAAATCTGCTGGTGCAGGTAAATCGCTAGCACATTGAACATTGACATCCGCTGGTGCAGCTGGAGGAACTGGCACTATAGTATCCTCAACTTTTATCGTTTGAGCAATGGTGTTTGTTTTTCCACAACCATCGGTAACCGTCCAGGTCCGAATAATGGTATACTCATTAGGACAATCACCTAAGATCGTTACATCATCAGAGGTCAATGTTGTTTCTCCACATGCGTGCGAATATGTTGGGGTATCAAAAGGAGGTATTGCGACATCACATTCTAGTATTTTATCTTCTAATGTACTGGTCCAACTAGGTGGGAAATTATTTTTTAATTTAAAATGTGCTTCTTTCGTAACACTGTTTCCGCAAGCATCCGTTGCTGTGAAAAAGACTTCAGTAATTGCATAACCATTGATCCATGGTCCTTCATTGGGACTCAATGGAGTATAAGTCCAAGTAACCTCTCCACAATCATCGGTTGCAGTCATTACATTGTTAATGTTGTCTTGAATCCATGCATCATATTCTTGTTGACTTAAGTCATCACATTCTCTAATCGTCAGATAAGGATCTCCTTCAATGGTTGGTCCGTCATTATCAATTTTAAAAACTGATCGAGTGCAAGATGAAGTTCGACCACATGGATCTACCGCAGTAAAAGTAACGTATTGAACTGCTTTTACATTTGCTATAGCAAAAGAATTATTATTACAATCTATTGGCGTAAAACCATCTGGATTAAAATCATTAAAAACTTCAGTCTCAAGACCGGTACAAGATGTATTAACCGTTGCATTTTGAGCAAACCAATTAAATGATTCTACTATTTCATCTGTACTGACCGTACAGTCAATCTGACAAGAACCTGGAGGACAAATCAATTCTGGGCCATCATTTTGGATGGTAAAAAATTGTTGGCAGGATACGGATCGACCACATTCATCCGTAGCGGTGTAAGTATAAACATATTTTGAATTAGGGCAATTGGTAGCTCCAAAAACTTCAGGACCACTGACCGTTATTTCGTTACTTACTCCACAAGATGATTCGGCAAGCACCAAATGTGGTTCTGGAATTGCCGCGAAAGCGCAGTCAACTATTTTATTTTGCGGGCAATTTGTTATGAATATTCCTCCATTGTCAACTATCGTAAAGGTTTGAGTACATGAAGCCGTTTCGGTACAATATCCAAAGTTAGCCTGGACTGTATATCTATAAGTGTAGGTGGCTCCAGGACAATCAGTAGTTCCAGTCATGATTGGTCCTGATACTGTCACGTTGGAAGACAATAATGATCCACAGGTAGGTCCAGCATCTATAAATACAAAAGGCGCTTCTGTATCTAAAATAATATCTTCTGTACAAGAAATGTCAAAGCCAGGTACACAGTCGATCGTAACCGTCTGAGCGTTTGAATAAAATGGAAGTAGAAAAAATAGACATAAAAATTTCCAAACGTGCGAGGTATCACTCACTTTTTCTTGGATTATTTTTTTAAAATCTAGCGCGTAGAAGTTGTTCATAACAAATGTTTTACTTGAGCTACCAAATAAAGTTGGTTCATTGATAAAACTCAATTTTAAATGAGAAAGTGAAATTTCAGATTGTTATTCTAGGCAATGAGGGGAATGAATTGAATGTATCAATTCTGAGTACAATAATTGAGGCCAATCCAGTTATGATTGAGCTATCAACAAATATTACAATTATTTTTTTTGATGAAATCAGTACGGTGAAGATGTGTTATGTATACATAAAGATAAAAATAAAATATCTTTATTTTTAATGAAAGATGATATACCGTGAATATTTTTCAATTCAATGTTTATTAGCTTGGCCTTATTGCAGATACAAAACAAATATATCTTTAATTTGTATCTACTTATTTAAATAACAATAGCAAATTTCTAAAAAGACTAAGAAATTCTACCAGTAAAAAGAAGCGAATACTTATCTATTCGTAGTTTAATCACGAAAAAGAGGCTGTCGTCCTAAATGGGAAGACAGCCTCTTTAAAACTAAGTACGAATGCAAATTAATGCACCATCATTTTCATTGTAATGTTATCTTTCTCCGTTACTAGTTGGTAATAATAAACGCCATTCGTTCCAAATTCTGATCGATCAATGACTACTTCATTATAGCCTTGCTCATAATCATTTTCAATTCGTTTTACTACTCTTCCTGCGACATCATAGATCGTCAAGCTAGCATGAGTCGTTGTTGGTAACCTAAAACCAATTAAAGTTTGATCAGTGAATGGATTCGGTTGATTTTGATATAGTGCAAATAGATTCGTTGGTACATCTTCTAATTTGTATTCAAGAGCTAAGTTCATTAAAGGTTCTGATTTACCATAAGCTTCAGCTTTTGTAAAACTAGAAGTTAAACTCATCACTTGACTCAAATCAACATTTCCCTTAGCTTCGAATGTGATGCTAAATAAGATCGCATCATTTTCTAAACTCAAAGGTTCTTGTACATTCCAACTACTATTTAATACACCTTCATTCGCACGGTGTGTACCAAAATTTACTACACTTAAATCTTGCAACTCACCACTTTGAATATCAACAAATGATAACTGATCTGGATCAAAATCAAGTGTAAATTGATACCCTAATATTTCAGTAAAGTCTTCTGCCTTAAAGTCGATCGTATACTGCCCTCCCTTTTTTATTGATTGATTAGTCACCTTAAGAACCAAGTCATTCAGTTCTTCTCTAGTATCACTAGCTACTAATGAATTCGGAATAGCATTATCATTAACATCCCCGATTTTAATTCCAATGAAATCAGCAATCTCACTTTGAGATAAGCCATTGACAGTATATGTCTCAGGGAAAATTGATACAAAAGGATTCGTTGGATCAGCGAAAATATAATTCTCGTCTACAAAACGCCAAGAAGTATTATTCGTAAACTCTGAATTAATCATCAAGATTAATTTTCGAAGTTCAATCATATCAGAAGCTGTAATATCGCCAGAGTTATTGACATCCGCAGCAATCATCTTATATGGAGAATTCAATGACTGAATACCTAATACATGTCGACTGATCAAAATTAAATCCATGGTTGAAATACCATTCAAAGGATTATCAAGACGCTCAGGAACAATTTCATAATTATTATTCATTGCTAATTCAAATCCATAATAACCACTCGCTTCAGTCATTTCATTACCTAACCAATTGTTGTTTCCTCCAGTCGCATTGACTTCCACTAATTCAATCATCTCATTCGTCTCAGTAACCATGTGTCCACTAATTGTTCCGAAATCTACTCCATGCTCAGGTTCTACCCAGAACTCTTGAGTTCGGTGTTCTTCGTTTCCGCATTCGTCTGTAGCGATCCACTTAATTCGATACTCAAATCCATCATGCTCACAATCATCTGGATCACCATCGATTTCTTCTTCATAGGTAATAGTAACATTACTACAATTATCATATGCAGTTGGCATATCTGAAGAAGGATCATATGGCCAATCATTACAACTTAAATAATCATTGTGTGGGAAGTAATCCCAATCTGGATCGTGATTATCCCATGTAGTCAAAGTTTGAGAGGCTGTGGAAGTATTGCCACAATCATCTGTTGCCGTCCATACTCTGGTATATACATAGGAACATGGGTCGCCACTTTGAGAATCTTCATGAGTAATCTCAACATCATCATCACAATCATCTTTTGCTGCAATTGGGCCAAATTCTGGATCCTTGTCACAATCAATTTCTTCATCATCATCTACCCAAGTGAAGTAAGGTGCTTCATCATCTACAGTACTAATGTTTTGAGCGGTTGTGGAAGTATTGCCACAATCATCCGTTGCCGTCCAGGTTCGAGTATAAACCATTTGGCAAGCATCTCCACTTTGAGAATCTTCATAGGTAATCGTAACATTGCTACAATTATCATGTACTTCCGGATGACCAAAATGAGGATAATCATCACAATCGATTTCATCATCATTTGGTACATGAGTAAAGTAGGGAGCCGTATCGTCATTGACAGTAATCGTTTGACTAACACTATTAGGATTTCCACACATGTCCATGAACGTCCACGTTCGTACCATAACGAATTTATCATCACAACT
>CAYTVR010000464.1:0-4438 GCA_964441245.1 uncultured Saprospiraceae bacterium
TTTCTTTTCGTGTTGATACCTACAATAGAATTGTCAAATGGTTTTCCAACCCAAGACTCACCAATACCAGCTTGTGGATCCTGATCAAAATCAAAATAAACAGGAAGGCCAGCAGACGGAGGTGGAGCAAATAGAGTTTCGAAAGTTTGATCGAATCCTTCATCAACTGCTTGTAGGATTCGTTCTTTCCTAGGTCCAAAAGTAGTACGACGTAACAGATGGGCTGCTTCATCAAATGTCCATGGACCAGTATATTCTGTAAACATAATTGTGTTTTATGTGAAAGATATTTTAATAATTCGTTTAGAAATGACTTTTTTATTTCTGAAGCCAGATTTTCTTTTCTAAAACATATAATGTAATTCTTATTCCTTTTGTTTGATTAAACAGAGTAATTAAATCAAGAAATATTTTATTTCAGTAGACAAGACCTCTGTCTAAATTATCAATTCTCTTTTGATTTGTAAAAGCCTTTTAGGCTATCATCTCGCTCTCAAAATACGTTTTTTTCACTAGTAGTTTCCTATCTTTAAGTAATATTTTTTTTAATGTAAATTAAGAGACACGCAATACCAATCAAAACTCATGGAACACCTTTTGTTTATGCTTAACGGTCGGTGCAACTAGAGGCACTTGACAGTCGTACTCTGTTATGTCAATTTTCTCAATATTGCAATTCTTTCAAGCTATTGAGATTTCTGTCCCAAAATATGGTTTTCCTTTATCATCTATAGTGACTAATTTGGTGCAAGCTTAATAGCCTCCACACGTAGGCTACTGCGTACATGTAGATTTTTTTACCTCATAAATGACAACATTTAAAGCGCTTATATCTCCAAAATAAAAATTATAAAAAGACTAGTAAGTTGTAAGAACAGATTTACCTCGTCGAGATCAATAACGAGTTAGAAAAAATGTAGATCAAACTAATCAAAAACACAACATAATTACTTTTAAAAACACAAAAACGAGTCACTAAAAATTGTGACTATAAACAAAATATACAACATGCATTCAATAAAATTAAAGCTAATTTTGTCATTCTTTTCAATGCTGATAGTACAGTCAATCGCTGCTCAAGAAATTAAAATTGGAGGAACATTAAATGTTGGATTAAGCCAGATAAATTCAAACTTGATATTTGATGGAGATCATAAAAATTCGTTTGCAGTGTCTGGAAATATAGGAGGATTTTTTGAGACGAAAATTAATACTAGCTCTTCAGTTGGATTAGAATTATTATGGATTCAGATAGAAGGTAAAGAATCTACTAATGATAAAATAATTAAAAATCAAAATGGAGACGCAATTGGAAAAATTTCAGATGAATTAAGATTACATTCCAGCTATTTAGGTATCCCATTCTATTATAAAGTACAATTGAAAAAAGTAGGTATAAAAGTAGGTTTTCAAGCCATGTTTTTTTTATTCGCAAATTCTTCCTATTCTGCGGAAGGGGTAATCTATAATGACCCCGTAGATATAAAAAAGGAAAAAGAAGACATTAAATTTGACAAATTAGACTACGGGCCAAAGTTAGGATTAAGCTATCAATTAAATAAAGTATTGACAGCCAGATTAGATTATTACCATGGGCTTTCAAATATTTCAAATATGGACTTACCCTTGGAGAGAAAAAACAAACAAATTAGCCTTGGCATTCAATATACATTTTATTCAGACGCAGAAGAAAAATAAAAAACCTTCTTCGACATTTACTATAGCTACCGATGTATAGACATTCATAAAATGGGACAAAAAAACAAGCAAAAGAAGCGTTTAATTTCATTTTTGTATGTCTAGCGAATACTCAATTAGAATCAAATATTGAGTAGTGAAAAAAGGTTGCCACCAACAATGCATTGAGACCTCTAACGATCATTAAAATTCCCATAAAAGTACTCCCCTTCTCTTCTCTATTAAGAAAAAATTAGATTGACACCGTAATCGAATTAAACCTTTTATACAATTGATGAGTCTAATTTTATTTTGATCACCTAAAAAATAAATGATGAAATTTAGTCTACTCAAATTACATGTGCTTGTCTTATTCTTCTCAATCAACAAGCTCAGTGCTCAAGCTACTATTCAGTGGGGTCCAGATGGATATGTAAAAATTGAAAATGGTTCAGGAGGAATGATGGCTGACTTAGAGCCTGGAGATAGGTTCAGTCGTGACCACGATCAAGCTGGTGATATTAATGGAGATGGTGTAATTGATCTTGTTATTGGTGCTCGCTCTGATGATGATGGTGCAACGGATGCAGGAGCCATTTATATCGCTTTTATGAATAGTGATGGAACCGTTCAGTCCAATCAAAAAATATCCATGTTGGAAGGAGGATTTAATGAGACCTTACTTGCAAATAATTTCTTTGGCTATGGTGTCGCAGGAATTGGTGATTACGATAACGATGGCATTCCAGATATCGCAGCTTCCGCACCAGCATCGACCAATAGGGCACTTTATATTATTCACCTCAATAGTAACGGAACCGTTAAAAATTTTGTAAAAAACTCAAATATTACAGCACAGGGACTTTCAGCTATTGGAGATATTAATAATGATGGTAGAATTGATTTAGTGGCATGTGATCCAAATTCAGACTTAGGAGGTAACAATAGAGGAGCGATCAATATCTTATTCCTAGACAATTCATCACAGGTTATCACTAACAATACGGTAAATATTAGTTCTGTAAATGGAGGCTTCGGCGCAGGACTAGAGGATAATGATAAATTTGGAGGTCGAGAAGTAGCCATGCTCGGAGACATCGATAATGATGGAACATTAGAAATGGCAGTCGGAGCTTTTACATCTAATGGAGGTAAAGGAGCGATCTGGATATTGTCATTAAATAGTACAACTTTTAACGTAGAATCTAAACTAAAAATTACGGAAGGACTCAATGGCTTTAGTGATAGCTTGACCCTGGGTTCCAATCCGAATGGGTCTCAAGGAGCCAATTTTGGACATGCACTTTGCAAGGTTGGAGATTTGAATGGAGATGGAGTTCCTGATTTGATGACCGGAGCCAACCAACAAAATGAAGGTTGGGGTTACATTTTATATCTCAATGAAGATAAGACGGTAAAAACGTATACTCGAATCAATAATATGGATGGCGGATTTGGACTGAGTTTAACTGCAGAAGATAGATTTTCCCGTTCCATTTCTTTTCTTGGAGATTTGAGAGGAGATGGAACAATAGCAGTAAATTATGGAGCTGGCGCTGGAGCAGGTAGTGCAGGGGCTTTATACTTATTGTTTTTTAAACCATGCGAATTCAATCAACAAGATGGTTTAAATCATTGGAGCGGAGGAAATACACTTTTTACAAATTGGAGTCATTCTGCTCAAATGCTTACCAGTGATTCTTTGACCTTTGAACAATGCACTTTCAAAGCTTTTGAAACCGATGCTCCTCACCTCACATATAATTTCAATGACGGAAGATGTATTTGTAAAGACTCTACCGCTACCTTAGCTGTCAGTACTGAATTGAGTACCGCATTTACTAACGAATGTAATCGTTTCATATCTACCAACACGGATGACTTCATTGCTGAAAATCCGGCCATCGTATTTCCAAATCCAAGTCATACAGAGATATTTTTAAAAATTAATCAAACCTCATTGTCTGAAAATGATAATGTCAGTCTTTATTCTTCGATTGGCACTCAACTTTATTCCTCAAAAATATTTTCACAACAAACCGAAATCAACCTAGCAATTTATCCAAAAGGTATTTATATTTTGGTCGCTACTATAAAAGGAAAATCAAAGACATTTAAAATTGTAAAAGAATAAAAAAACAATAACATGGAGATTTTTGAACTTTCTGAGCAACCTGAAAAAATAGAAAAAGCAATTGACTACTTTTGGAAATGTTGGGGAAATGATTCGAATTTTAAGTTCTATGAAGACTGTATTAGAAATTCATTCGATAAAAAAAAAGCCATCCCCAAATTTTACATAGGCATAGCATCAAATGAAATCATCGGATCATATGCCTTGGTGACAAATGACCTAATTAGCAGACAAGATTTAATGCCATGGTTGGCTTGTTTGTTTGTGAATGAATCCTACCGAAAAAGAGGATATGCGGAAAGGCTTCTAAAGCATGGACTAAATCAATCCAAAATCAAGGGTTTTGACCATTTATACTTAAGTACGGATTTAGTAAATTTCTATGAAAAAAAAGGCTGGACTGAATATGGAAAAGGATTTGGGGTCACTGGTGATGAATGTAAAATTTATAAGCATACAACTATTTAATTAGGGCAAAAGCATCAAATTTATTTTATTCATCTTATCTGACCAGAGCTATATGATTTCGTTTGGTATTTTGGTCAATCAAATTTACGCGTCCGTATGGATTTGATTGTCAAAGCAAAGCTTTGAAATCGTAAAAACTTCAATTCCATTATATATTTT
>CAYTVR010000465.1:0-4432 GCA_964441245.1 uncultured Saprospiraceae bacterium
TGGGTCGCAAAAGAAAAAAGCGAGCGAAACGAAGTTTCGTGCTGCAAGTCCCAAATCCTTGCCGAACTAATCTTCTTGTCAGGTATTTAGAAACGTTTTTCAATATACTTTTACAATTTTTATAGGTATTTCCACATTTTTTTCAATAAACTTTTGCCATAGAACTTCTAAAGTTTTTATTCAGAAGGTAATAATATTCCTTGGCAAATTCGCAGAGCATCCAGTTTTACCCGCCAGTTTTATTTTATAATTCCTCGATTTTATGACAGATTGCATGAATTGGGGTGAAGTATTGGCCAGGCTTTAAAATCTATTTAGAATCTTCCATTACTTTTACTATATGAAACTCTTGATATCCGAAGACGAAAAGGATTTGCTACAATCTATTACTAAATATCTTGAAAGGGATGGTAATGTTTGTGAATCTGCTTCGAATTTCGATGAGGCACTTTACAAAGTTGATCTTTATGACTATGATTTGGTAGTGCTGGATATTAACCTCATTACGGGAAGTGGACTTGAGATTTTAAGACATCTGAAATCGCATAAGAAAGAGACCGGGGTGATAATTATATCCGCTAATAGTTCTTTGGACGATAAGCTGGAAGGGCTAGATCTTGGCGCAGACGACTATATTACCAAACCTTTTCATCTAGCAGAACTGAATTCAAGGATAAAGGCAGTTTTGCGGCGGGGAAAATTTGGTGGGGACGAAATCATTGAGTTCAACGAAATAAAAATTGATACGCGATCTCATAACGCCTATGTCAATGGAAGGACAATATCATTGACCAAAAAAGAATACGATCTTTTGGTATTCTTTATCACAAATAAGGGACGGGTACTTTCCAAAGAAATCATTGCTGAACACTTGTGGGGCGACAATAGCGATTTAATGGATAATTTTGATTTCATTTATGTTCACATCAATAATTTAAGAAAAAAACTAACCAATGAAGGTGCGAAATATATTCGAACGGTCTACGGAAGTGGTTATAAGTTTATAGAGAGTTGAGCTTGAGAAAAGACAATAAAAAAGTTGGCCTGCTTAAGAAGGCCTCGAAAGCGTTTTTTTTAACCAGCTTTGTGCTGATGCTTGCCAGCACTGCTGTACTCTACCTTTATGCACATTTTTTATTGGAAGAGGAGTTTGAAGAGGGATTGCGTTCCACAGCACTACGAATAGAGGAACAATTACAAAATCAAAAAAAGGTATATTCTCTAGCGCCACTTATAGAAATAAAAAAAGTCGATCGACTGCAAGGAGATATATTGAAAGATACGATTCTCTTTGACCCGCTAGAAAGAGAAGAGGAATTGTACAAAGAGCTCACAATATTTAAAAGTGTAAATAATCAAAACTTTCAAATTACCATTCGTGAACTGGCGGCTGAATCCGATGATATTTTAGAGGCTATTGTCTTATCTTATTTTCTACTAAGTTTAGCCGCATTCGCAATTCTTTATTTTCTTAATAGATCTAGGAACAAAAAATTGTGGAATCCATTTTTTGAGAATCTGGCCCAAATGAAAAGATTTTCCCTGGCATCCGAAAACCCAATAAAACTGATCGAAAGTGATATAAGTGAGTTCTCCGAACTCAGTGCCGAAATCTTGACCTTGACCAATCGTGTACGCTCCGATTATAGAAACCTTAAACAATTTACCGAAGATGTGTCCCATGAACTTCAGACACCGCTTGCTATAATCCAAGCAAAAATCGAGAATTTCATCAATGAAAATTCAATCAGTAAAGGGCAATTTGACCAACTGACTTCAATGCAGACCAATATCCACAGATTGACCCAATTGAATAAAAGGTTAACCTTGATGACCAAAATCGATAATCATCAATTTGTGAACCTTGAAAAAGTAAACATTACCAATCTTATTTCGGAAAGCATTTTGAATTTTAAAGAATTTACAAGCTCCGAAATCGCTTGTTCTCTCGAAAATGAAATTGTGGTAGAAATGGATTCCCATTTAGCCGAGATTCTTGTCAATAACCTAATTTCGAATGCCATAAAATATAATGTAAAAGGGAAAAGCATACAAATTGCTGCCAAGGACAAAACTCTTTCGATTTCCAACTACGGCCAGAAGCCTATACAGCATCCTGATAGAATTTTCACACGCTTCTACAAAGAAACCAAAAGCATTCAATCAACCGGCCTCGGACTGGCCATTAGTAAAAAAATATGCGACCTGTACCGATTTTCCATTTTATATTTCTTTGAGGATGAGCGACATGTATTTAGAGTAGAATTTTAGATCTCCCTTTAGGATCAAGATAAGCCCGATTTCTCTCCTGTTTATTGAGGTATATCAAGGAACCTGAAACAACTACATATGTAAACTGATTGTTCCTAACCATTACCCCATGGATAAAAGACCTGATTTAAATAAAAAAATCCCGATAAGAGACTTCAATGATTTTTTTGTTGAAAAAATATATGTTTTGAACATCTTATGATTTGCTTTAGATCTTCTTAAGGATTTCAATATACTTTTCGGATTCATTTATCATTCTAGAATATGGGAGCAGGAACAAAAATACACGTTGCAAAGCGGACAGTTGTCTTTATCATGATGATAATGACCTTTATTTCCAAGGGGCTATCACAACAGATGCCTCAAAAAGTGCAAGATGCTTTCGATAAAGAACATCCAAATATAGACATAGTCTCCTGGAGCAAGGAACCCAATACGATTTGGGAAGCTGAATTTGATTTGAACAAGATTGAATATTCTTCTGAATTTTTAGAAGATGGCACCTGGATCGGAACCGAGCATGAAATCAAGATAAAGGATGCCCCTGAAATAATTCTTCAAAAATTAAAAAACAAATTTTCAAATTTTAAAATCGAGGAAATTCAGATTTCCAAATCACCCAACGGTACCTTTTTTGAAGTCGAATTAAAAAAAAGAAAGACCGAAATCGAGCTTCTTTTTGACGAGAACGGCAACTATCCCATAGGCGAAAGAGCCTTCGAAGAAGACGAAAATGATAATTAAATGTATTATGGTTTGAGTTAATATGACGAAAAGTGATAGGAATACCCTAATACCTCCTTTCACTTTTTTGTGCTTTTCCCTGTTTTAGAAATCTGAATTTCCTCGATATGAAAAAAGTAATCATCAGAGGCGCAGTTCTCTCAATTTACTTGATCGTTTTTGCATGTTCAAACGTGCCTCAAGGCTTGAACGATATTTTTTTTTCCGAATTCAATAATGCGAAGGATGTTCAATGGATAAAAGAAAATGATAGTATTTGGAATGTTTCGTTTTATCAAAAAGAATTCTATTACAAAACGGCTTCTTACAACTTATCAGGACAAAAGATTGCATTGGAATGGAACATTTATGGAAATGAGGTTCCCAATGATAAGGTAGAAAAGATAAGAGATTTGTACCCCGGTTGCCATGTGTTCGATGTTTTTGAAATAAAAACGACCAACGAAACGAAGTACATCTTTGAAATAGAGTATCAGGGTGAACTAATCGGTGTTTTTTTTACCACTGACGACAATTTCAAAGTCCTGCCAAAGACCCACAAGCGATTTCGGTGGCGGTTTGAAATAATGAACAATTAACCAGGTTATTGCAAAACCACCGCTTTAAAATGTCTTTAGAATTGAGCTCTAGATTAGCTTAAATAAAAAGAAAATACTACTGCATGCGATTTCTCTATAAGATACCCCTTTTAAGGTTGCTACCCAGTGTTTTCGGCCTATTACTAATGGTAGCCTTCTTATGCCTATCCATATATCGGTTACAAGCTCAAAACCCTACCATCGAATCCATTGGGGATGTCCTTCTATTCACCTTGCCATCAACCGCGCTGGGAGGTTCCCTCATGGCAAAGGATTATAAAGGCACTATGCAGTTTACCAAAGGCATATTGTTGAATCAAGCCGTAACTTTAGGTTTAAAATATGCTATTAACAAAAAACGCCCTTTTAATAATGGCGATAGAGCTTTTCCTTCAGGTCACACCTCGACCACATTTCAAAGTGCGGCTTTCATACAAAAAAGATATGGGTGGAAATTAGGTATTCCCGCGTATGCCCTAGCAGGTTTTACAGGTTACAGCCGCATCATTGCCCAAAAACACGACGGTTGGGATGTTCTGGCAGGAGCTGTCGTAGGAATCGGTAGTGCGCTTATTTTTACAACTTCATACCAACAAAATAATATACAATTAACATTTGCCAGTTGGGAGGATAATCGTCTAATGGGAATCGTGTATAAATTTTAAGCAATGGCGTTGCAATCCGAACTGCAAATACAAGGAAATTTCCTCTTTAAAAACAGGAGCTACCTACCACTTATTTTTCTCGCTGTGGGATTAGGTGTATTTCTACATGGCCAACATAATGAACTAGGTGAGCCTAAAAATCTGCTCTGGGAACATTTTGAATTCATTTGTTTA
>CAYTVR010000466.1:0-4369 GCA_964441245.1 uncultured Saprospiraceae bacterium
CCTACTCCATCAATTGCCACATGATGGATTTTAGAAATAATCCCCACTGATCCTTTTGGAACTTGTGGAATGCTATCCAGTCCTTCAACAAATGTAAAAGACCACAATGGTCGAGAATGATCTAAAGGTTCACTAAAAATTCTGGATGCGACTGAACGCAATTCTTTCCAACTTCCAGGTTTGGGCAAAGCAATGTGATCCAAATGCATGTCAATATCAAAATAAGGATCATCGACCCAATATGGATAATCAATACTTAAAGGTACCTGAACCAGTCGCTTACGCAATTTAGGAATATCATGAATCCGCGAGAGGATCGTTTTCCGAAAAGTATCAAAATCCAAAGCACCTTCTATAACTGCTAAAGATCCAATATGCATCGGACTCGTCGGAGTTTCCGCATATAAAAAAGCAGCATCCATCCCAGAAATGGGCTTGAGATCTGACAAATTAAACTGTTGCAATATTTTATCAATCACGTTGTTTGGTTTTATATTCTTTTACATTTTTTGGATAGGCAAACTTGATTTCACTTACTAATCAATCGCTTCAAATATTTAAGTTTAAAACTAAAATGAATGATTACACGTTTTTGTTAAAGGAAGTGATAAGTTTCTATATTTGGGTTAAAATAGGAATAATTGAAAAGATATACAATCTATTGGTAGATAAAATAGTTTTCTAAAAAAAAATCGATATCGTTTACAAAAATTCTTTTATGGAAAAACAACTTAAATCTAAACTCAAGAAATATATATCCATTCTAATGCTAGGATTTATCATCCTATTTGTGTTTCGATTGCTTTATGGCTATAGCCTAAAACCGACGAATCATTCTGGTTACCTGCAAAACACCCAATTCCTAGAATCCGTATCAAGTTTGCGAAGTAATATCGCTTCTAAAAAATACAAAAGTCAATCATCAGTTAATAATTCTGCTGCGGTCAAAGTCGATCAAAAGTATGAAAAAATTGCAGAAATCAATACCAAATCTACTCAGTTTGAAGTCGAAGAAAAACTAACTCGAACTTATATCGAAAACTATAATTCACTGATTCAATTTGAACAAAAAACAGGAAACAAAGGCTATCGAAAATTACATCTTTTGATTGGCGTTCCGCCTGAAAATTTTGATTCTTTGTATACTCGTCTATCCGCCATTGGAAAAGTACAAGCCAAACAGATTACTAAAAAAGATAAAACCAACGAGTACAACGAACTCAACGCTAAAAAATCATCCTTAAGCAAAATCCGTCAATCACTACTCGATCTAAAATCAAAAGGTGGAAAAATTGAAGAATTCATTAACTTAGAAAATCGAATCCTAGATATTGAACAACAATTACAAGACCTAGGAGTCAGCTTGGGAAATTTTGATAACGAAAATGAATTTTGTACCGTAAAATTTTCTATGTTTGAAGGAAAAGAAGTCACCATCAGTTTACTACATAGAATTAAGGTGGCTTTGGAATGGACGGTAAAAACTTACTTGGCCATCATGACTATGTTGTTTTTCTTAAGTTCGTTTGTGTATATTAGTATCTTGATTCTTGAAAAAGTAAAAAAATATATGACTTAAGGTTAAGATGTTTTGATTAAAACTACTTTACCCGATATTTTTTTGAACCACGAAAGACACAACTCAATCGATTATGAAAGACAAAAATATATCCTCTTCAAAAAAAGATGAAACCGCTTCTTTTGTTTTACGCTTTACGCAAAAGATTTTTAAAAATGATAATGGAGAACCAGAAGTGCAATGGCGAGGCAATATCCGGCATGTACAAGGAGGTGATGAAAAGCGTTTTTCTGAATTCGATAATGTAGTTAATTTTATTCAAGAAAAATTGGCGGACCTTACCATTCAAGCTATGGAAGATAAATCACCTGAAGAGCAAAAAGGGATTTTATCCAAGAGTTTTGACATGTGGAAAAAGATGGCTTTGGATGCACCCAAAATGGTCATCGAAACCATCAAAGATCCTAAAAAACAAGTAGCTCAAATTCAGGATCAAATTCAAGACCAACTCAGTCAAGTCAAAGATGAAATTGGTCAAAAATTAGAAATTGACAGTTGGTTGACTTCTTCCAAATCGGATAGCAAAAAAATCATGGACATGCTACAAAAAATGTCTGGTGATATAGAAACACTCAACGAAAAGGTAGAACAACTATCCAAAAAAACTCGGAAGAAATAATTGAATGGATAGTATTGAACTACAAATAAGCGCTTTAATCAATCACCGAAACTCGGCTGCTATCCAGGTGCAAACCTTAGGCATTTTCCAAGTTTGGTGTGATGGTGTATTGATCCCAACTAAAAACTGGGGACGCGAAGCGACTTTACAATTGTTTCAATATTTAGTCACTGCTCGACATCGAGGAAGTTTACGAAAAGAGCAAATCATTGATCGCATTTGGGAAGACTTAGATGGGAAAGCTGGAGCTCAAAATTTCAAAGTCGCGCTTCATGGATTAAACAAAGCCTTAGAACCTAATCGCCCTACTCGAACAGAGCCCAAATACATTCTCCGACAAGGTGTCACTTACCAACTCAATCTTTCTGATATTTGGATTGATGTCGACGCTGTCGAAAATTTTATAGCGCTAGGCAATCAGGCTCTAGATCCCCATCCCCAATTAGCCGAAACCGCTTACCGAGAAGCTCTCGCCCTACATCAAGGAGCTTATCTGCCCAATCGACTATATGAAGATTGGTCGAGTGAAGAACGGGAAAACATTCAAGTCCTAACTTTGGGAGCCATGGTGACTTTAGGTGAATTATTGTTGGAGTCCAATCCAATGGAAAGCATTCGACTTTCTCAACAAGCCCTCCAAATTGATCATGCTTGGGAAGATGCCTATCGGGTACAAATGGCTGCTTATTTTCAAAAAGGCAATCGGCCACAAGCAATCAAAAGTTTTCAAAAATGCAAGGCCGTTTTAGAAGAAGAGTTTGGCATTGGTCCCTTGCCGGAAACCAAAAAGTTATTGGAATTAATCAAGAGTGAATAAAATTTTAAATTTTGAATGCAAGAATGAATGAATTTTGAATAGCCCTAAATCGTGATATTATCCGATAGAAGGTCATTCAGTCATTCAAATTTTCTACTCCAAAATGAATTAAAATATTTATTACAAAAAAAATCAAACCAATATAAAAATGAAGACTTTTAAAATCATTTTTTGCTACTTATTTTTTGTCTATTCTTCCATCCATCAACTTTATGCACAAGAACAAAAAACAGACAACAGTATAGATTCTTTACAACTTGAAATCCGGGAAATGGATAGTCTACTTTTTCAGGTAGCATTCAATACTTGTGATCTTTCCATCTTTCAAACTATCCTGACAGAAGACATCGAATTTTATGATGATCGAACAGGATTAAACACTTCTTTCAAAAAAGAAATTGATTCTTTTAAAGATAAATGTTCGAAAGAATATTCCGTTACACGGAAATTAATAGTTGATCAAATTCATCCTTTGGGCAGTTTTGGTGCAGTTCAAACTGGCGAGCATAGTTTTCATGTCAATGATCAAAAAGTAGAGACTGCTAAATTTATAACCATCTGGGAAAGAAAAGAAAATTCTTGGATTGTCAAACGGGTGGTTAGTTATGATCATCAATCGATTTAAAAATAAGCCAATAAACTAATTCGTAAAATCAAAAGACTAAATTCAGCATACAAGAGGCCCACGACCGTAACGATCGCGGGCCTCTTGTATAGTGACTCCTATATTCTGTATGCTCTCTTCCTACCCTTCTCCTTCACAATCTTGTAAAAATTTACATTTAGTAGAACCTTCCTTTTTACAATCTCCGTCAACGCAAGTCACTTTATATCCATAGCCTACACATTCTTTGACACCATAGTAAATAAGGTATTTCGTTTTTCCACTTTCTAAAAATTTCTCCATTCCTTTTGAAATACAATCGCAATCTTCAGCCGCAATCAATTCTTCTACTTCATATTTTTCGAAGTTAGGACCAGAAGCTTCAGTCGCCTCATCCCATTCGCAAAGCTCCATGGTATCATCTTTATCATATGCTGCTTTGTCTTTATCATAATCACTTTTCTCTCCCCAATCTTTTTTGTCTTTCAAATTAATATCTTTCTGACAAGCAGAAAAAGAAAAAGCTACTAGAACAAAAATGATAAGCTGTAAATTTATTTTTTTCATCAGGAGTAATTTATTAAATAATGAATTACATCGACCCAAGGGTACGAATTATCACGTTAGTTCACGATATCGGGATGAGAGGCCTGTCAAAAAACTGTTTGAGACAAGCGCTGCTTGAACCCAGAGGTTCAAAGAGAAGAAGCCAATAAGTTTTTTTTGACAAGCGTTTTGCTGACTTTTGGG
>CAYTVR010000467.1:0-4347 GCA_964441245.1 uncultured Saprospiraceae bacterium
CCATTAGTCATATAAACTGACCCAATCACCCAATTAGCACTAGATAAACTATATTGACTTTCTATTCTTCCAGCTAGTGTTATCAACTCATTAGCATAATTTAAAGCCTCCTCATCGTTTCCACTTCCCTTATAAGCTTTCGCCAATCCTTCTAAAGCAACAGCTTCCCACGAAGCATAATTTAGCCTACGCGAAATTTTCAAAGCTTCTCTAAAATGAAAAATACTTTTATCATAATTCTCTTGATGATATTTAATAAATCCTAAATTAATATGTGCTTTATTAATTCCTTCTTCATTATTGGTATATTCAAATATTCTAAACCCCTTTAAGTAGTAATCCAATGCCGTAGCATAATCATCAACTTGGCTATAGCAAACGCCAATGTTCAGATAACTTTCGCCCTCCCCTTCCTTATCTCCTATTTCTTTAAATAGCTTTCGAGCTTCGTTCAGGTAATTAAGGGCAGCTGATTTATCCCCAACAATATCGGATACAATACCTATCGCATTATAGGTTTTCGCTGATTCCTTTTTATCTTTTATTTTTTGGAAATAATCCAAGGCTTGATTACAATAGTCTAAAGTCTCATTATAATCTTTTGAATGTGTAAACATAGAGCAAAGCATCATTTGGGCTTTCGCCAAATGATCTTCAGCAGATAAAAGACTCGCCAGTTCCATTGCATCGGACAAATAAATTTTTGCCTTCTGAGGTTCAGAATCTTTCAACAAATCTCCTAGTTGGACTAAAATCTCCAATCGGGTCTTATCCTCTTTAGCAGTACCAAGTTGTTGCTCTAAAAGCTCAGGATCATTAGCTTGTACTCCAACCGCCAAACCAGCAGTTAGGAAAAGACATAGCATCAACCCTCTTATGCTTATTGGGTATACAGATATGAAATGATATTTGGTCAAAGGATTACTTGGGCTTATAATAAGTTCACAAATTAAAAGTATCGGAAAAATAAAAAGGAGGGAATTGTATACCGTAGAAAGGCAAATATACGGCCAAAAAAAAAGACATTAAAAAACCAAACCCTTCATAAATCACTAACAGTCAAACTATTATACATATGCAAGACTCTAACTCTACAGACAGCCTACCATTTTTGCACTTTCTTCCAAATCTAGCTTTCACATATTATAAGATCCCATAACGTAAAAATTCATAACTTCTAAAGTAAAAAAGAACCTATATCCATCTATTCTTGTTTATAAGTTTGACTAGCAATATATACCTTTGCAACAACAGGCATCTGCTAATCCAAAAAAAAATTGAGCGACCATATT
The DNA here is from genome assembly GCA_964441245.1 of uncultured Saprospiraceae bacterium. GTDB lineage: Bacteria > Bacteroidota > Bacteroidia > Chitinophagales > Saprospiraceae > JALZUU01. The sequence continues at coordinate 1,293 of CAYTVR010000467.1, forward strand.
AATGCACAATAATACTCCCAAATATTTCATGCAACAAGCGATTAAAGAAGGACGAAAAGCCCTTCCTCATTGCTTCCCTAATCCACCCGTAGGTTGTGTCATTGTAAAAGATAATAAAATCATTGCACGTGGTCATACCAATCCACCTAGAGAAGATCATGCAGAAGCAATGGCTCTAAAACTAACCCCAGATGACATAAGTGGCTTAGAACTCTACGTTACCTTAGAACCTTGTTCCTTTCAAGGCAAAACGCCTTCCTGCGCCAAAGCCATAGTCAGTAAGCAGATCAAAAAAGTATATGTAGGAATTATCGATCCCCATCCTAAAAATCAAGGGGCAGGAATTCGGATTTTAGAAGAAGCGGGGATTGAAGTTGAAGTGGGGATATTGGCGGAGGAGATCAATATTGAATTAAAACGATATTTAATATTTCAATAGCAAAACGGCAATCCATGAATAAATCCTTATCCTTTTTATTCATCTTTTCTTTACACTCATTTTTCACTCTACCTATTTTTGCTCAGTCAGCAGATACTTACTTCGTATGTGAGCGAAGCTATGACGTTCCCTCTTCCCGATCTGGCATTTTCAATTCGTATAAATATAATGATATCACTTCTTTCCCTGAAGAAGAAGCTTTGCTCTTAAGAGTAAAATCCAAATGGGGCTTATTAGATAAAGAAGGAAAAAAAATCCTGCCATTCCAATTTAATGATGCAATTAAAGTAAGCGAAAGAAGTTTTTTAGTTCGCAAAAATCAAGACTATTTGCTTTATGATCTAAGTGGAAAAGTGTTACAGGACTTTGGAAATGCTTGCTTTAAAATTGGAATTATTGAAGACGAAAAATATATTTTCGTTAAGACAGAAGGAAAAATTGGATTATATCATAATTTGGGAAAAGAAATAATCCCTCGTCAATCTGATCAAATTCGAGCCATAACCAAACCTGACGAAAAAAGCTATTTTCAATTTTGGGTGGATGATAAAATAGGACTCGTTGATATTGAAGGAAAATATTTTTTTCCAGCAAAATTTGATAACGCTTCTATTCTACAATACACCAAGCAACATCAAAAACCTGTAATCATAGTAGAGGAAAAACAAACAGAAAAATTGTTTATTGGAAAAGAAGATACAGGAATACGTGGAGACCTTTTTGTTCGATTAAAAGCATATTTACCTCAGCCCAATGATTATGTCCTTCTTAAAAAATTAAATCAATATGGGTTAGTTGATTTAAAAACTAAATCAGTCTTAATCCCTCCAAGCTACCAACAAATACTTGAATTCACTGAAAGTAGTTTTATCATTGTAAAAAGAGGATTATATGGCATCATCAGTAATCAAGGAAGCGTTATCATTCCGCCCAAATATGACAACATAAATAAATTTTCAAATGACAAAAACATCTATCCTATTCCCCTTGCTAGAATTTCAATAGATGGAAAACATGGTTATCTTGATTCCTCTTACCAAGAAATTGTAAGTCCTAATTATCATATTTTAAAAGCCTTTTCAGAAGGTAAGGCTAGAGTCATGAAAAATTATAAATGGGGATTTATTGACATCGAAGGAAATGAAGTTATTCCTCTTCAGTTCGATTTGACGAAAGCCTTTAAAAACGAAAAAGCAGAAGTATCCTTAAATGGAAAAACTTTCTTTATAGATCATACTGGTAAGTGTATAGAAAATTGTAACAAAAAATAATGCTTATGAAAAAATGGAAGATCCTATCCAAAAAAGACGTCTCCCCCAGTCACTGGTTTCCTATTGAACAACACACGGTTGAGTTGCCCAATGGAAAAATTGTTGATGATTACTACATCACCACAACTGGCGAGGTCGCTATGGTTTTACCCATAACCAAAGAGGGAAAAATGGTCTTAGTCAAACAATACAAACATGCGGGCCAAGCCATTTTTTTAGAATTGCCTGGTGGCTTTCGCCAAACGGATAAAAGCATAGAAGAATCTGCACTCGCAGAACTAGAAGAAGAAACGGGCATTAAAACAACCTTGGACAATTTGATTCCTTTAGGAGGAATTGCCATCACACCCACTAAGTCCAATCAAATTACTTATGCCTTCCTAGCCAAAGACTTAAGCTTCAATAGCCAAACAAAATTTGATGAATTAGAGGAAATCGAAGTGGTATTATTCGAGCCCAAAGAAGTATTGCAAATGATAAAAGAAGGTCAGATTTGTGTAAGTGATTCTGTGACTGCTATTATGAAAGCGTATTTGATGTTTCCTGAAATTTTTGAGAAAAAAGACTCAGCATAAAAACCATTTTGCAGATGGAGAACCAAAAACGATACTATCAAAAAAGAGCTAAGGAGTATGAGTTAGTTTACACAAAAGCTGAACGACAAAACGACCTTCAACAGCTAACAAAAATTCTCTCCAATGCTTTCCAAGAAAAAAACATAATCGAAATTGCGTGTGGTACAGGCTACTGGACTCAAGTAATTTCGGAAACCACCTCTTCCATATTTGCAACCGATTATAATGAAGAAGTTCTACAATTGGCTCAAAACAAAACTTATCAAGGTAAAGTTGAATTTGAACAAATTGATTTTTGGAAACTTCCCATTACAAATTACGAAGGTCTATTTGGAGGTTTTATATGGTCGCATATTCTTAAAGAAGATTTACCCCAATTCCTTGATTTGATTTGTAATCGACTTCAATCAAATGCAAAAGCAATTTTCATTGATAATAAATATGTAAAAGGAAGTAGTACCGCTATCAGCAGAATAGATAAAAATGGAAATACATTCCAGGAAAGAAAATTAGCTTCAAGTGAAAGATTTGAGGTGCTTAAAAACTTTCCAACCAGAGCAGAAATTCAAAGCATCTTAAAGCCGTTCAATTTGAAATTTCATTTTACTGAATTAGACTATTATTGGATGTTGAGAATTGAAAAGATGAGTAAAGAATAGATACTCCTACTTCACCTCAATCCTAATTTCCTTCCCAATCCAACTATCATCTACTTCCTCAGTCTCGCAAGGTAATTTAATAATACCTGCTGAAGTATTAACTACAAGAAA
>CAYTVR010000468.1:0-4333 GCA_964441245.1 uncultured Saprospiraceae bacterium
TAACCTATATAATTCGTATTAAGTGGAGGGCAGCCAGAAAATTTACTGTTCGACTGGAAGGAGTTTCAATTTTCTAGCGTTTTTGTTTCCTTTTTTGGTCCCGTTAAAAAACGGGACAAAAAGGAAAAGCCCAGCCGGCTAGAGGCGAAAAATGAATAATTATATTTAACATGATTATTTTAGATACAACTTACTGTCGTTTTGAGATATACAACTTTACGTCGCAAGACACCAATGCAAAAGTAACGTATAGATCATGTATGATTCAATGATGAAAAAAATCCTGATCCATTGTGTTTAATTCAGTTAAAAATTTGATTGAAATTTAAATTATTACTTACAAATTCCCCCTCTTCTTATAAACAATCAATTCTTCTTTTCCTAAAACAGTCAAGTATTTCGGGTGATGCATTTTTAGATAACCAACATTCTCAATAAAGCCTATGTTTTTAAATTGTCGATTCCAAACCAAAAGAGATTGGTTGATTTGAATGACAAAAGAATCACCATCATTTAGAAAAAACACTTCGCCCATTTCATTGCCTCTATTTTTTAAAAAAGACTCTTCATTCAAGGTTTCTATACTTGGCGTAAACGTTTCTTCGAACTTTTGCCCATTTTGATAATTGGTTCTTGTTTTTGAAAATTTGTCTAAAATGGATGGATCTGGAATCAACTCAATTCTATTAAGTTTTGGTAATTCCCATGCCACATATTTCCCGTGATCTGCACCGCCAATAATGTAACTTTCATCTGGCGAAAACACCGCTTTGTTCAATCCAAAATTATGATTGATGTCATTATAAAATTGTTCTTTATATCCGGAGATAAAAGTAGGATGCGCCCACAAGACCTTTTTCTTGTTCTTTATTAAATCGTAAAATTGAGATTTAGTCGAGTAACTGTGACAAATGAAATATTGTAAAGAAGGAGAAATGGCCAATTTATCATTCCCATTTCCATAAGGATGTTCTGCAATTAATTTTCCATCAAAATCCCAAATGAAATTTTTCTTATCTCGCTCACTAGTAACTACCCATTCTTTATTTAGAATGATCTTTTTTGCAACACCTGAAAATTCTAAACTTGTATCGAAATTTCCATCTAAATGATAAGACCAAAGTACCGTCGTTTTTTTATTTTTTTGACAAAGAAGGTAATAGCGACTCTTTTCTTTTGAGAATGCAAGGTCGACAACATGGTAATTAGATTGTTTCTTTTTCAAGGCAGCAGCATCCAATTGAAATTCAAGTTCAATAAAAGAATGATCAGCTTGAATAATATAATTAGTAATAAAAAATTGATCTGTAGCTGGAATAAGACCAGAGAATGTTTCCCAACTAAAGGCTGCACGACCATTTTTAGCTGGAACCTCTTTCTTATAGATTAATTCACCTTTGTGATTAAACAAGTGAATGTTGTTTTTATAAAAAATAACCAAATCTCCTTTTGAATTTATCAGCCGATTCTGAACCATCGTCGTACTAGTATCCAATCGAAGGACCTCTTCAAAAACACAATCATCGATAATTGGAATCGTTGTTTGTTCTAAAGCTTTTGGTGCGATTTCTTTTTTATATGGATTAGGGAAATCCAAATTCATTACCTTTTTTGCTTTATGAATAAAGCCGTCTAAACGCTCAACATAATCCATAAATTTAGAAGGATATTCTTTATTTTTTTCTACCTCCTCAATATGAAAATCATAAAACTTTTGATAATATTCTATGGCTAAATCTTTAGGGCCCGCAAAAGCTAATAAGTCGATGTGTTGATAGGAGAGAGGAACGGGTCTATTTTTAAATAAGGTATCTACATCAGAAAAAAGATCCAAATTTTGCACCAACTCTAAAAAAGTTCCATCCAAATTTTGCTCTGCAGAAATTCTTTCTTTATCTGGTCCAGCGATAGCCGCAGTCATTTTATTTTTAAATAATTGAGATTTGGTTGGTGTATAAAAGTCTGAATCTTGAAAATCCTCTGGAGCAATAGTGAAGTAAACATTTTTTACCAAAACTTGATGTCTAAAGCGCAAATTCATCCCTAGTTTTTTCGACCATTTTTCAAAAGCAGGAATTTGGATGATTGCACTGATATCAACATGTAAACGAATAATCTCTGCCTCATTATCATATCGAATTGGATTAAAAGGCGTAACAATATAAATCGATTGTTCAAATTGATCCTTTGTCCGAACAAATGACTTTTTTGCTTTTACATATTTAAAAGAATACGGACTTAGCTTAGGACTCAAGTCATCTATAATTTTTTTTGTCAAAAGACTTTTAATCGTACTTGCTCGGATCATTTTATCTGGAGTAGATTATTTAAGAAATAAAGGAAGCTCTGAAGGAGCGAAATATTGTAATCCAAGTTGCAAACCTTGGAATGAAAATAAAAGATGGAATAAGCTCTGAAGAAGCGACACATGAATGCAAACCTTTTAGGCTTCTTTCACATCATAAAGGTTTTATAAAGTTAACAAAAAGGTTATCAAAGCAAAAAATGTAATCAAAAAAGTGCACTCTTTTAACTAATTGCTAAATTCCCAATAAGCCCTTACATATATGCTATGGAATTTTTACCTTTGCAGCCTTAACTTGAAAATAATGAGTTTACAAGAAGAAATAAATATCCGTAGAACCTTTGGAATCATCTCTCACCCGGATGCAGGAAAAACGACGCTAACTGAAAAACTACTCCTTTTTGGTGGAGCGATTCAGGTAGCAGGTGCGGTCAAATCAAATAAAATTAAGCGAGGTGCGACCTCCGATTTTATGGAGATTGAGCGACAAAGAGGGATTTCGGTAGCGACCTCTGTAATGGCCTTTGAATATCGAGATAGAAAAATCAATATTCTAGATACACCTGGTCACCAGGATTTTGCCGAAGATACTTATCGTACCTTGACGGCAGTTGATAGTGTGATCGTAGTGATTGATGTAGCTAAAGGTGTGGAAACCCAAACGGAGAAATTGGTCAAAGTTTGCCGAATGCGTAAGACTCCGATCATTGTATTTATCAATAAATTAGATCGAGAAGGAAAAGATGGTTTTGACTTATTAGATGAAGTCGAACAAAAATTAGGGCTCAGTGTTGTTCCACTTTCATGGCCAATAGGGATGGGACAACGGTTTAAAGGAGTGTACAATCAGTATGAAAAGAAGCTCAACTTATTTAATGCGCATGGTAAGCAAAGTGAAGAAGAGACAATCGAAATTACAGATTTGACCAATCCTATTTTGGATGAAAGAGTAGGAGAAGATGCTGCGGAGGAATTGCGTTCTGATATTAATATGATCAATGAGGTCTATCCAGCATTGGATCGAGAGGCTTATTTGAAAGGAGATATTTCACCCGTCTTTTTTGGATCTGCGATCAATAATTTTGGTGTAAAAGAATTATTAGATTGTTTTGTGGAAATTGCTCCGACCCCTTTGCCACGGATTACAGAAGAACGACAAGTGAATCCTGAGGAAGAAAAATTTTCAGGCTTTGTTTTTAAAATACATGCGAATATCGATCCCAGACATCGTGATAGAATTGCTTTCCTTCGGATTTGCTCTGGGACTTTCCAGCGAAACACCAACTATCTACACATCCGACAGAATAAGAAAATGAAATTTTCTAATCCAACGTCATTTATGGCTGCTCGTAAGGAAGTGATCGAAGAGGCTTTTCCAGGAGATATTGTAGGTTTATACGATTCAGGGAATTTTAAGATCGGAGATTCTGTTACTTCAGGAGAAATCTTGAATTTCAAAGGCATCCCTAGTTTTTCACCTGAACAATTTCGATATGTAAATAATGCAGATCCTTTAAAATCAAAACAATTGGCTAAAGGGCTCGTACAATTGATGGATGAAGGAGTTGCACAGCTATTTACAAAAGAAGAAAACAATAGAAAAATAATTGGAACAGTAGGTGCGCTACAATTTGAAGTCATTCAGTACAGACTAAAACATGAATATGGTGCATCCTGTAATTATGAACCAGTGAATTTGCATAAAGCTTGCTGGATCAGTTGTGATAATGTTGAAGTACTCAAAGCGTTCTTAAAACGCCGTCATCGAGATATCGCGAAAGATAAAGATGGACAATTGGTCTTTTTAGCAGAATCAGCTTGGACCTTAAAAATGGCCCAAGAAAATTTTCCAGAAGTGGAATTTCATTTCACCTCTGAGTTTTAAAAATAATTGATTGAGCGATTATAGATGTATTAATTGACAATCAATCAAAGAAAATATCACGAAACAAGGGTTACGATATAGGGGCGGGAAGCTAGAAGATTTATTGTTTGACTGGAAGGAGTTTAAATATTCTAGGGTTTTGG
>CAYTVR010000469.1:0-4301 GCA_964441245.1 uncultured Saprospiraceae bacterium
TAGGTGAAATCCCCACATGCTTACAAGACTTTACTTTTATAACTTAATAAAACTCCAATTAAATTATATTTTAATTAATATTCGCAACCTTTTCATTATTTGCCGCGATAATATTTCACTAAGTCTAGGCTTAAAAACAATCAATACGTTACTCCATTTCCAATATTTTCTTTTTCACTTGGGCTTCAAATTTTTTTAATCGTTTTTCTGCATCATTGAAAAATCGGACTCTACTTTTTTCAGATTTTATGGTAATTTCTTCTGAATGTTTTTGTAGCGTATTTTTCCAATTGCTCATAAATTGGATAAATGAATCATTGTCAGTTTTGAGTGTATGAAGGTTATCGATGTTTACATAAACTTCACTTATTTCATTGGCATCAAGGATGATGAAATTACTAGTGGGAGCTACTTGGCTTTGAAAAAGAGAAAAATCAACAGAGTTCTTGTTTGGCAATTGACCAAATCCGAATTTTTTTCCATGGTACGTCATCTTATAAAGATGTTCCATTAATTGATTCAATTGTTCGCATAAAACTAATGCCTCTTCTGGATATTTAAACATGCCGTTGTCGAGATGGTAATGAATTTGATTGAATGTAATATCCAAATTATTGTTTCCCCAAATCTCAATACCTGGAGTTTTGTAATATAAATTGACAATAGACTTACGTATTTGACTAATGCCTTTGACGTCTTTGAGGCTAAATTGTTTTTTCTGAAATCTTGGAAAATCCCACATCATTCGTCCCCAAAGGTAAGCTTTGAATGCTGTTAACTCAGGGAAACTAAAATAGTGGAAAAGTGGAATTTCTCTACTGATAAAGCTCAGACGAGTATCGGAAAGCTTTAGAGCCTCTGATAAATTATTATGGATTGGTTGAAGATAATCTTTAAAGTTTTTTACGGGATGGTTCATAAAGGGGAATCGAGCTAAGAATATATTTGCTTGATTGTTGGTAAATTGATCTAAAGAGACATTAAATTTTTTAGATAACTCTACGATTTCCCAGAAAGATAAAAAAGCCTCTCCACTTAGTCTACGATAGGCTGCACTTTTACTCATTCCTATTTCTGTTTTTAGAATATCAACTAATTGTTTATCCGATCCAGCTTTTTCTGATAATTGCCTTAAGAATACTTTTTGTAGTTTCTCGTTTTTGTTCATAGTAAGTCCTTTTATTCCCATTTATCGGGAATTTATTAATTTGTAAACTCCTTATTTCCCAATATGCGGGAATTTTAATTATTAATTTAAAGGATTTTCCCAATAATCGCAACTATTTTAGATAATTGGTTAAATATTTTTCAGTAAGACTTTCTGAAACAGACTATTATTTCAGTTTTTATTATATGCGGTGAGATGTTTGATGTCTTTTGTTTGGTATAAGATATTCTGAGAATATGAAATTAGCTATTAAGAAATAGATACTAAATCTTGTATAAGAGATTAAAAAAAAGTTGATTGAATCCGCTACAATTCTTTTGCTTGACACATTGTTGAAAACATATACTTTTAATATTTGTGGCAATTTTCCCGAAGGATGGGAAAATTTGTGATTGAAAACAAATTAATTCCCATTATACGGGAAATCTGGATTTATTTTTTATTGAATTTCCCAATATTCGTAATCATTTTGTTTGCATCATAGAAAAAAAAGGTAGAACTTTATTAAGGACATATTTTAGAATGGCTGTAAAGACAAAAAACATGTTTAATCTGTTTCTCTTTATATCATTGTAAATACATCTTTTTCCCTTTATGATCTTACTCTTATTATTAATTCAAGAGTCAAGTAGAACGAATCGAAATGGGCTTATGAAAAAACAAAACTTAAAAATTATGAAACCATTCCAAGTTTATATTACCATAATGATAGCTATATTAGGGTTAAGCTCTTCTTGTGGAAAACAAAGCTTTCCTGCGCAATCGGCTTCTATAAAAGGTCAGATTATAGATAGAGTCTTAGACACTCCAGTGTCGTTTGCTGAGGTACGATTAATGGAATTTGACACGGATCAATATACCAATATGACATTTGATCGTTGGACCACTATTGATTCAATGGTAGCCGATAGTTTAGGACGTTTTACTTTTAATTATGAAGGTAGAGAGGTATTTAAATATGGAATATATAGTATATCAGAAAGATATTTTGATGAAATGAAACCCTGGATTATCGATGTGAATGACACTGATCAGGATGTTACCATACTTCCTAAAGCATATCTGAAAGTTAACATGATTGATGAACAACCTTATAAATCATTTGATTCATTAGAAATCAAATCAACAGTTTATGAAAGTAATCCTAAGATATATACGTGGTTTGAGGATGCGACTATTGTTGTTCCATTTACCCCTGATGAAACAAGAGTCGTTAGCATAAAGTTTTGGAATGATGGTGTATTAGAAAAGATTGATGGTTCAACTTTTTGCAATGCCTTAGATACTTGTGAATTTGATGTGACTTATTAAAAAATTAGATCCCCCTCTAAAATAGTTTTATTTATTCTTTCCGACTAAAATGATGGAAGAGGCTCGAAAGAGCCTGATATTCCCTGACACACCTATGCCTATTATGAAGTTATAACATTTTAATTACACTTTAAACTTACATAATATGAAACAGACATTTACGACACTCACTATTTTTTTTATTTTTCTACCTGTATTCCTATATAGCCAAAATATAGAAAATGTTCAAATACACGCCCCGTCTAATTTTGTGTCTGGAACTAGTCCAGATGATCCTGACTTTTATGTTTGGGAAACCATTGATGACCTGACTCAAGGAGTTAATATTGATATGATCAAGCCGGAAATCAGAGATATTATCATACAATCAAATAATGTAAAATTAGCTTTTAATATACTTGGTGCTTCTAATCCATTAATTAAATTGGATATCAATTATGACGATAATGGTTGGGAAACGATATTTCAAGTGGGTAATGGTGTAGAAAAATCGTTCTCAGTCGGTTGGATTGACCCACCTCCTTTTTTCCAGAGTGTTGGCACTCATAATTTAAAATTGAATTATACTTCTATTGACGGAAATACTAAATTAAGAGAATATAACATAATTGTTATTCCTTCTTGTCAAGGTTTTTACAGAGATAATACTAAGTCACCTGAACCAAGTATTTTTTCAACGGGTAATACACTTACCTTATGGGACGAAAGTGGAAATCCGAATGCTAAACCAGTTATAGTTTCTGAGGGATTTGATCCGAGCAATGGTAGTTATCCCGAATTTTATAGATGGAAAGGGAGTTTTTTATCTTCTGAATTAGCTGATGAAGGATATAAAATTTATATACTCAATTACAATTTTGGATCTCAAAGTCTTAGAAATAATTCAGCTGTACTTCATTCTGCGATAGAATATATTTCTCAAATAAATGAAGATCAAGATGTAATGCTTATCGGTATTAGTATGGGAGGAGTAATTGGGCGATATACACTAGCAAAAGCTGATGAAGAAGGAAATTCATTGCCAGTCTCTCTTTTTGCCTCTCTTGATGCTCCTCAACAAGGAGCTGTTATTGATAGTAAGTTTCAAGATTTTGTAGAAAAAGAAATAGGTGATTTCCCTGCATTAAATAATGACGCTGCAAAGGAATTATTGATTTATAATACTTTTGACGAAGATGGGAATATTCATAATGATTTTTATGATGAATTGAATAGTTTAAATGGTGATGGTTATCCTACCTCTGTGCCTACGATAGGAGCTGCATTTTCTAGAAGCCCTAATCCTAATGGAGGTGACAAATGGTTGAATGTAGAAATTGATATTATTAATGATGGCGAATTTTATGTAGAAAATGAGTGGTCTCTTACTGGTTCCTTTTTACCTTTATCTGCTACGAATCTTGATCCAATGCCTTTCCCTGGATGGTGGAATTTTTTAGCACCTTTTGGTGCAAATACAGAGTTTAATCGTTTATCGGATCCGACCTTTATACCTTATAGAAGTGCTTTGGATATTGTTGGTGCAAAAGCGAAGACTTGCTTACCAATATTTCTTAGAGATGATGAAGCTCCAAGTTATCATGATGAAGTTCCATTGAGTATTGTTGATGGACTTATAAATATTCTTCAACTTCAAAAACTTAATGAAATCGCTTCTGATGAAGTATACAATTTTACTCCAATTAAGGGACATTATCTTTTAGGAGATTTAACAATAAATGGGGAAATGCACTTAAATCGTAGTGATGGTTTTTCAGGTTCATCGAAAAATCCGGAACCTCAAGACATTGTTATAGATTATGATCTTCGAACCACTTCTTGT
>CAYTVR010000470.1:0-4294 GCA_964441245.1 uncultured Saprospiraceae bacterium
TCCTCGGCGTTGCTCGGAATGACAATACTAAAAATGCAATATGGTTTACACACCGCTTTGAAGGATACATTTTGGTTTGTCACATACGTTTAGATGTTATTACTGATGTATTACCCTCGTAGATTACTGAGTAAGATCATTTTTTTTAAATATTCTAATATTGACTATCCTTTCATCAGTCGAGATGACAATGAATAAACACCAATTGGAGGCAAACCAGCTCAGATGATATGCATGACTCTAGTTCCAAATTCCAATAAACCTATTTCTGCTTCAAATAACAAATGTATCTTTTCAAACAAAACACATTCATCGCAATTTCATTTTTCATTGATAAATCAGGTATTAATACTTATACTCAAATCCTAATTTTCAATTAAATTTAGCTGCTAGAAAAATTAAGATCAATTTCATGATTTTAGCTTACACTTCAGAGAATTAAAAAAATAACCTACAATGTCAAAGCCATTCAATCGTATCATAACAATAATGTTCGAGAATCAATACAGAAACTATGTGATTCAAAATCCATTCATGAAAAAATTAGCATCAGCTGGAGCTGACATGACCAATTATTTTGGTGCATTTCACCCATCTCAGACCAATTACTTAGCGTCTTTTGCAGGTGAGATTTGTGGCGTGACTAATGATACTCCCCCAGCCTCTCCACTTTTACAAGAAACGCTTGTCGATTTGCTAGAAGAAAAAAACGTGAGCTGGAAAGCCTATATGGAAGGTTATCCTGGCGATCCTTGGAATCAAGCTTGGACCAACCCAAACTATCCAGCGAGCGAGCAACCAATAAATGAATATCCTCCATCAGGTGCCGCAGACCTTTCGAGGTACTTCAGGAAGCATAATGCCTTTGCTTCATTTCACAATATCCAAAAAGATGAAAGTCGCTGGAATAAAATCGTAGGTGACGCACAATTCTGGCAAGACGTGACGAAAAAAGAATTGCCTGAATATAGTTGGTTTACACCTGACATTTGGAATGACGGTCATTATCTATACAATACACATATAGATACTAATCCACGTACTCAACTGGTTCCTCAATTATCAGCTTGGCTTGAGCACGTCTTCCTTGGATCTATCCCTGCTTCAAAAATTCAAGGAGGAACAGAAATGGGAGTAGATACACTCGGTCTCAATCTGGACATTGACTTACTATTGACTGATCCTGAGACAGCATGGCAACAATCAAATGTACCTGAAGGAACACTTATAGTAATCACTTTCGATGAAGCTGATTATGATGCTGAGGGATATGACACCAACTATGATGGACCCAATCAAATATATACCGTATTGTTAGGAGATATGATCAAGCCTGGGACTGTGGTCTCAACACCTTATAATCACTACAACCTTATAAGATCAGTCGAAGAAAATTTTCAACTAGGGTCTTTAATGAAGAATGACCTTGGGGCAAATTGGTTTAGATTTTTGTGGAATGAAGTCTTCTCTTGGAATGATCCAACTGACACTAACTTTTCAGTAGGCAATTCACTAGCCGTAGCTGATGGAATAACAAGTCAACACATGGTGTTCTCAGATACTAACAATCAACTATATGATAGCGTGCTATCCAATTCGGACTGGAGCACGCCTAATCCATTAGGGATTACTTCAGGAGGAGCTATTGCAATGTCATATATTGATGAAATTGGAGTATTGATTAATCAATCATCAAATGGAGAATTGATGATGGCTACATATGACAGTAATACTAAACAGTGGTCACCAATGACTTCAATTTATCAAACCACATCGGGAAGTTTTGCCCTCACTACATTCTATGACATAGCAAATCGAGAGAATAAATTAATGTTGTGTTGGGTGTCTGACGATGGATTTATACAATCAATGATTGGAGATGCAAAAGGATTCTCGGGAGTTGCAATCCCTGTCAACCAACTCACTGATGGTCCTATGGCCTTGGGTCAATTGGGTGGCTCTCTATATTTAGTATATAAAGAAAGAAATTCTCGTAAAATGAGGATGACTTCTTACAATGTGGCACCTTTTAATGCTTTTGACGCGCAAAATTTTCAAGATCAACCAGACCCCGTGAATAATACTACTCTCCATAAATGGTCGGTGACTGACTATCCAGTAGGTAATTTCTCCATGAAAATGGCAGCTCTAGCCAATGAATACCAAAACCTTGGCAAGATTGCACTTGCAACTGTATCTGGAGAAATACACATGGTCAATAGAGGTGGATATCAAGACACATCAAATGCGTATACTGAGGTTTTTGGTTTGACTGGAATATATACAGCCGGCGATCAATTATCAAATGGTTTTGGCACTTTGGATCAAGCTGGATGGACCACTGAAGAAGAGATGCCAGAAGTAACCATAAGTCCAGAAAGCCCAATTTCGATGTGTTCAAATGAAAATCGCATTACTTTGGTATGGGCTGATTCCGAAACTAATACTATAAAATATAGACAAGGCGGTTATTCCTAAACAAAAAAATCCATCGCTAAAAGCGATGGATTTTTTATATTAGAATGTTTGAAATAACCTAAACTGCTATTGCTTCTAATGGCTGTGCCGCTGGAAAATCAACTGGCACCTTTGTAGTGCTGTGCAAGTAATTACTGATTGTCTTGTCTCCAACCAAAACTATAGTATCTATCAAATTTTCTTTTGACCACCCAGCATTTAAGAAATTCTCTACAACTTGAGGGTCAGTTTTTCCTCTGTTCTCTGTGATATTTCTTGATATTCTAGCTAGTGCGTCTAATTTACTGTCGAATGATGCCTCACCTGCTCGCAATTCTAAAATTTGCTCTGAAGTAAAACCATTCATTCCAGCTATTGCAGTGTGAGCTGCCAAACAATAATCACACTCATTTACCTGACTCACCGCGAGGTTCACTACTTCTTTTTCCTTTGCTTTAAGAGAAGTTTTTGCATTGGACAAACCCAAATAGTTCTTCAGTGCATTATCACTGTGTGCATATGTTGCATATAAATTCGGCACAAAACCTAGTGCTTTTTCAAGATTGTCAAAAATTGCTTGATTCTCTGCATTTACTTCACTTCTAGTTGGAACATTAAATTGTGTATTCATTTTTATTTATTTTATTTTGTTATTTAAATTAAAAAGGGTGTTTTTTAAAAAAAGGGTGGAAAAATTCCATCACATCTAGCAATGGAGTTTTTATACTTTTACTTAATTTACTTGACTGTTATACTATACTTAGGTGTAGGATTGAGAGGGCAAAAATATTCGTACTCTCCTTTCTTCAATGAAACGATATTTGTCTGTGAAGATTTACCTTCTGCAACTGGTGCTTTTACATAAGCTGACTTGATGTGATTAGAAGCGTCATACTTCCCTTTTGGTACTACTACGAATCCTACTTCATGGTCTACTCCAGCGTTTGCTATCTCGAACTGGTAGTCTCCTTCTTTCAAAGTCAAGGTCTTTGTTTTGAATTTACCAGGCACTTGAGTCAATTTGACTTTTTCGACTTTATCAGTTACTGTTAGTGCATATTTAGGTGTTGGATTCAATGGGCAAAAGTATTCATACTCTCCTGCTGCTAATGAAACAACATTCGTCTGAGAAGATTTACCATTTGGTACAGGTGCTGTCACATAAGCTGCTTTAATATGATCAGTAGCTTCATATTTTCCTTTTGGCACCAAGACGAAACCAACTTCGTGATCTACTCCATCATTCGCTATTTCAAATTGATAATCCCCTGGGAGCAAAGTCAAACCTTGAGTCAGAAATTCTCCATTGGTTTGAGTTAATTTTACTTCTTGAGTTTGAGCGTTCAATTGTCCGATTGAGAAAGTGACGACGATAAGGGCTAGGAAACTTAAAATATTCTTTTTCATGATAAGTTGTTTTAATTTATTTTTTAATTAATTATTATTTGTTTTTAAATATGATACAAATATGGACCAACATCTTGGCTTGATATAGGTAGATATTTCCCTACAAATGGTAGATTTTTCCTTTTAGAAGAATAATTGGATTTTTTTGTTGAAAATTAACTTGATAGAGGTGTGTAAAGAGATTTGTGGTCGACTTTCAACCTACTGCAAATTGAGACTTGAAGTTTAGATTGCAAAGCGTGAGCATTAGCTAAGTCCTAACACTAAAACAAAGCTTGTACTTAATAATTTACTATTACGAAGATTCTGCCATCGTGGATTTCTCCACTTGGTCGAAATTATCAAACAATCTAACATTGACTATCCCTCTGCCTTGGTCGGGATGACAATGCAAAATCGGTCAACTTGAACTGCAATCAAAAATTAACAA
>CAYTVR010000471.1:0-4290 GCA_964441245.1 uncultured Saprospiraceae bacterium
AACCGCCCTTATTGTTATTCAATCCTAGAGCTGGAAGATCTGGGAGTGAATAAAAACGCTCTAGATTTCTCGACTATGCTATCTATGAAAAGTCTTATCTTGAATTGTTAAACTTTGTGATTTACATTGTGTCCTTTGGTGGTTAAAAAAAGTCAACGTTACGTATTCCTAACCACAAAAAGCACTATGGTATCACTAAGAAAAACACTAAGGTGAATTTGAGAGCCTCCCCCTGTCATTGATTTAATTTTAAAGCAAGCATCGCGCTTTTAGGAGCTCAGAATGACAATAAAAAGGTGCATTTTGTCATACACACAGTACAAAGTGCTTCTTTGAGTATATGCAAAAATCTGCCATTGTGATGGGTTATGAGATAGCTGATGAAGGACTTTTCGAAATTCGACAAAAATTAGCCAAGAGGCGGCAACATTTTTAGTAGCAGGTTTGGATTAGTGTTTTCTTTTTTTAACATTTGGCTATTATATTATCTATTGAATTTACACCATTTCATGTTTTCGTCGTGAATCGCTGTTAAAATAATTAAGAGTTTCCATGTACTTTAGAATTGCAATAGCTATTTTGTCGATATGGTTCATAGCTATCATTCTTAATAACGATTGGCATTTATTAAGTAAATTATGGGAAATCCCGCTAACGATGATAATAGGTAGTTTTGTAGCAGGTTTCTCTGCAGAAGGAGGAGGAGCCGTTGCTTTTCCTGTTTTCACTAAGATTCTCAATATTTCACCTTCAGATGCTAAACAATTCTCTCTATTAATTCAATCCGTAGGGATGACAATGGCTTCTATCTTCATTGTCTCACGAAAAATATCTTTTTATTCTTCAGCTATCTTACCCGCTATTACAGGAGGTATATTAGGGCAAATCATTTCTATTCATATGGGATGGTTTATGGCTAGTAGTAACATTAAATGGTTATTTACTATTCATATAGCAGCATTAGGTGTCGCTTTAATTCTTCAACATTTATTTGGCATTAAACGTATCGAAATAATAAATACCAAAACTGCTAATCCGTTATTATTCTTTACAGGTTTAATGGGTGGGTTCTTAACCATAAATATTGGCTGCGGAGCAGATATGGTAGCCTTTATTATGCTCACATTAGTTTTAAATTCTACCGAAAAAAAAGCAACTCCTACTACCGTAATCATCATGGCATTGAATTCTATTGTTGGAGTAATTTTAATATCTTTTACTCAAGAGTGGTCTGCCTGGGCTATAGATGCTTGGAAAACAGCCATTCCCGTTGTTATATTTGGAGCACCTTTAGGCGCTTTTCTTGCTTCAAAGGTTAGCAATACCATTATTTTCAGATCTTTATTATTCTTTATCTCTATTGAAGTATTAAGCACTATTTACATTGTTCCTTTACAATTCTGGGTAATTCCAATGTTTATCTGCATTTTATTAACGATGTGTATTATAGTATGGTGGAAATATAGAACTAAAACGGCTATCAATAATTAATCATACTCTAAATTGTCCTTCGTCGTCGCCAATTTTCATTTTCTTTACCTTTAAAACAAAAAACTCTGTCCTAATGCAGCATTTATCGGAAATATTACAAAAGTCATTTCAATATTTCCCTAAAAACATAGCTTTAGATGATCCTAGTAATCGTCATATTACCTATCAGACTTTGCACGAAAAAACCAGTCAATTAAGTAAGGAATTATCTCATTTGGGAATAGGTCAAGGAAAAGTAGTAGGGATTCTACAAGCTAAGTCTATTGAGTCTGTTGTATCCATATTGGGTGTTTTATCTGTGGAAGCAGCTTATGTTCCTGTAGATACACAAGCTCCATTGATTCGAAACATTTATATTTTTAATGATTGTTGTGTAGATGCTCTACTTATATCCAAAGGTCAAGTTGCTGATTTTCTTGATGCATATCCATTAGAATGCTTCGTTCATGATGTTCCTGGATTTTCTATGCAGATAGTCTTACCGCAATATTCTAAGCAAGATAAATTGGAGGAACTAAGTTTACCAAAAGACTTGGCCTATATCTTATATACTTCAGGATCAACTGGAAAGCCTAAAGGTGTAATGATTACCCATAAAAATGCCCTCAGTTTTATCCAATGGTCTGTTGACCAATTTAAGTTGAATGATAAGGACGTTTTCACCTCTATTGCACCATTTCATTTTGACCTTTCCATATTTGATTTATTTGTTTCCTTGTTAAGTGGATCAAAACTCGTTTTGATTAATCAACAAGTTGGCAAAAACCCTAGAATGATTTCCCAATTAATAGAAGCGCAAAAAATAACTGTGATTTACGCGACTCCTACCTTTTTAAAATTGGTATTAAAATATGGAAAACCAGAACGATTCGATCATAGCTCATTGTCCTTAGTTTTATTTGCAGGAGAAGTATTTCAGATAACTCCATTAAAAAAATTGAAAAGTCTATGGAATCAGGCTCAATTTTATAACCTATACGGCCCTACAGAAACAAACGTCGTAACCTGGCATAAAATACCTGCTAATATATCAGATGATCAAGATCAACCTTTTCCTATTGGTCAGTCTTGCCCTTTTGTAAAGTGTAAACTTTGGAACGAAAAGATTATGGAGCCAATGCCAGGAATGAAAGGAGAGTTAATCGTTAGTGGTGAGAGTTTAGCCTGTGGATATTTGAACCTCCCTCAAAAAACCGATGCATCTTTTTTTGAGATTGACAATGAAAGATGGTATAAAACTGGGGATATTGTAGAAGTCAATGAGGAGTTGGCGTTTATTTTTATTGGCAGAGAAGATAGGATGGTAAAAAGAAACGGATATCGAATTGAACTAGCAGAAATAGAATCTGCCTTATCTTTACATCCTAATATTGCAGAGAATGGAGTGGTTGCCTTAAATAATGATAAAGGAGACCTTATTATTAAAGCATTTATCCAACCAAAAACCAATGAAATCGAGTTGACAAGTTTTCAATTAAAGCAGTACTGCTCGGACAAACTAATTGGCTATATGCTCCCTGATCAATTTGTTTTAGTAGACGACCTTCCGAAAACAAGTACGCATAAAATTGATTATCACAAATTAAAACAGTCATAACAACTTATATGGATTTTTCACTTACAGATGAACAAGTTGAATTGCAAAAGACAGTAATTGCTTTTGCCCAACAACATCTTAATATCGATATTGAAAAAAGAGATCAAGAACAAATTTTTGATCGAAATCTTTGGATAAAATGTGGCGAGATAAAATTGCAAGGCCTCACCATACCAAAGCAATATGGAGGTAGAGGACTGGATTTACTATCTTCCGCTCATGTATTAGAAGGGCTGGGCTATGGTTGTGAAGATGGTGGCCTTTGTTTTGCGATAAGTGCTCATTTACTGGCTTGCGTAATGCCAATATGGAAATATGGTTCAACTTCCCAAAAAGAACGTCTTTTGCCTTCGCTTTGTAATGGATCTCTTATTGCCGCGAATGCTATGACTGAAGCAAGTGGTGGTTCTGATGTATATAATATGAAAACAATTGCAGAGCCCAATGAAGGTGGATTTCTATTAAATGGTCAAAAAGTATTTTGCTCAAATGCCCCTATTGCTGATGTAATTGTAACCTACGCTTTAACTAATTCAGAAAAAGGTTTTTTTGGTGGTATTACTGCTTTTTTACTTGAAAAAAATAAACATCATTTTCATTCCACTCCGAAGATTGACAAAACTGGTGTTAGAACTTGTATGATGGGAGATGTTCACTTTGAAAATTTGGTTATTGATGAGGAGGCGGTTTTAGGGCAAACCGGAGGAGGCGGAATGATCTTTACTAAATCAATGCACTGGGAAAGAATCTTATTGGCTTCCTGCCACTTAGGTGCTATGAAAAGAATCTTAGAACGCACTGTGCAGTTTGTTAATAAACGTATTGTAGCTAACCAATCTATCGGCAATTACCAAGCTGTGTCTCACCAATTGGCTGACATGAAAGTTCAATTAGAAGCAGCTAAATTACTGACTTATCAGTCGGCATGGAAGTTAAGTCAAGGCAAATCTGTCAATACAGATGCATCTATCACAAAGTTGCACGTCAGTGAAACCTTCAAAAAAATGATGGTTCAAATCATGCAAATCTTTGCAGGAAAAGCCTATCGAGAAAATCATGAGGTGGAAAGATTATTGAGAGATGCATTGGGTAGTACTATTTACTCAGGTACGTCTGCAATACAACGAAATATAATTGCTAGGCAGATGGGGATTAAGTAGAGATTTTCTTGTATACTTATATTTTGATTTGCCTAATTTTAT
>CAYTVR010000472.1:0-4271 GCA_964441245.1 uncultured Saprospiraceae bacterium
TTGAACGCTTTGAAGCAGAAGCGAAGGCTCGAGGTATAAATGTCAATCTTAAATTGGCTTCCATTACCGGTGATATTGCGCCCATTGATGGCCAACATGTAGCAGGACAATGCACTTATAGTTCGCAGGCACCCAATCATATTTCAGTAGATGATGATTTTTGGACTAGAAGTGGGGATAGCTTTCGCGAATTTATCATTTTCCATGAATTGGGACATTGTTACTTGAATAGAGGTCATAGAGAGGATGCTTTCGCCAATGGAATTTGTAAAAGCTTAATGAGAAGTGGCGTTGATGGTTGTATTGATAATTATAGAAGCACGACTCGAAGTTTGTATTTAGATGAGTTATTTGAACCCAATAAAATCCCATAAATAAGACTATTTTTTAAGCATTTATTTTCTGAAATTTCAGCTTCTACCTTTTGGTCATTAACTTAGTAAAATTCATTTTGCTAAATTAATGACCATTTTTTTTAATTTAAAAACCTGATGACACAACTTCAAGGTGGAACACTCGTAATGATAAGATATTCGCCACTTATCAAAAAAATAGGGGCAAGATCATAAATATGTGTCTCTATATTTAGTAAGTTGTTTAAAAAACTGCCTTTTCTCTACTGATCACCCATTAAAAGAAATCCTAGCTATGAAAATTAAAATTTACATCCTATCTATTTTTTTTACTTTTTCCTATTTTTCATTAATCAGTCAAAGTGCAGGCGATCAACTTTTTGACAATACTTATTTGCATGAAATTCGAATCACCTTTGAGGAACCTAACTTTTGGAATCTATTAACCCAAAAATATCAAGATGGTACTTCAGTATTCCCATTTGATATTCCCTATATGATGGCTGCAACGATTGAAGTGGATGGCGAAATCATAGATTCTGTGGGTGTTAGACAAAAGGGATTCTCCTCTTATTTTGCTTCTAATGAATTTAAAAAGTCATTAAAAATTGATGTAAATGAATATGTACCAGGAAAAAAAATTGATGGTTTAAAGAAATTTAATCTTCACAATGGACTCGGAGATCCTGCTCAACAAAGAGATTTAATTGCTTATGATTTAATGCGTCAAGCAGGTATTAAAGCACCAAGACTAGCTCATGCACGGCTTTATTTAAATGAGGAGTATTGGGGCGTTTATGTGCTTGTAGAACAATTAAATAAAGACTTTTTGCAAAGTAATTTTGTAAGTGGAGAAGGCAATCTTTTTAAAAATATGGGTAACTCTGCTTTAGAATGGGAAGGCAATCAAGCGGACACCTATAAAATGACTTTTGAATTGAAAACCAATGAAGATGAGGATGATTGGTCCGACTTTATTGAACTAGTTGATGTCATTAATAATAGTTCGTTTGCTGATTTTCCAGTAGAGCTGGAAAAAGTTTTTAATGTTGATTATTATCTAAGGGTCTTAGCGATTGATGTGATGTTGAATAATTGGGATTCTTATATCGATCATGGGCGAAACTTTTATTTATATCATGAGCCAGTGAGTGATCTTTTCTATTGGATTCCTTGGGATTATAATCTTGCGATGGGAGGAAACTTTGACACTTTTGGAAACCCAACTGCTCCTGGAAATACTTCTTGTGATACTGATCTTAGTTTTTATTATACTCAAAATGATTTAACGCTAGAATTTACTCCAGTAGTAGATCCTACACTGGAGGTGACGAGTTGGGTGTGGGATTTTGGTGATACCAATACTTCTTTGGATGAAAACCCAACGCATGAATTTCCTACTTTTAGTAATATATTTAATGTTTGTCTAGAAATTACATACCAGAATGGTGATACTACTTGTACAGATAACAGTTGTCGATTTATTAATATAGATAATAATCCAGCAGAATGTACAACGATCTTAAATGGTAGTTGTCCTTATCCAGCCTCTGATCCGATTTTTCAAGAGGTTATTCTAGTAAATGGTTTTTGTTGCACGACATTATGGGACGGTAATTGCGAAGCCATTTATGAAAATATTAAAAATGGAGAGCCAAATGGACCAGGATTTGGTTCTGGCTTTCCTTTGGTTTTAGAACAATCCGAAAAAGTCTTAATCAATAAATTGATGCTTATTCCTCCTTATCGTCAACGATATCTGGATTACTGTTGTCAGATTTTGGATGAAAATTTTACGATGGATCGTCTAGGGCCAATTGTTGATTTTAATGGGGATAAAATAAGAGAGGCCATTTATGAAGAACCTAATAGCCTATTTACGACTGATTATTTTGAATATGACCTAAGTGATGGTGATTGGAATAGTGGTGGAGCAACAATCCCTCCTCTAAAAGAATTTATATCAGATCGGATTGAGATTTTAAATAATCAAATGAATGAAGAGGTCAATTATGATTGTGAAAATCTATCAGCCAGCCTAAATTATCAAGATGTGACCATCAATGAATTTGCAGCAACCAATGATTCCATCACCGGGCTAGCCGATTCAGCAGGGGAATATGATGATTGGATTGAATTGTATAATAATACTGACGAAGACATTTTATTAGATGGATATTACCTAACGGATAATTTTGAATTAGGAAGAAAATGGGCTTTTCCTTCATCGACCACTATTGCTGCTAACGATTATTTAATAGTCTGGGCAGATCACCAATTATCTCAAGATGGATTGCATGCTTCTTTTAGATTGAATCAAGATGGAGAAGAGCTGATGTTAGTTCATTCGGATGGTACAGTTATAGACTCTGTCAGTTTTGGAACTCAACTATTAGGTTTGCCAAGTGCAAGAATGCCGAACGGTACAGGTGGTTTTGTCAATCAAACACATACATTTGATGCTAATAATGAAAATACAACTGCTTTAGCAGAAATTTCTTTGTCTGATTTTAAAATATTTCCAAATCCTGCTCGTGATATCTTAGTCGTGACAGCAGGTGAAGAGTGGAAAGAAAATCAAAGTCAGATTATTTTTAGAAATAATTTAGGGCAAATTGTTTTTTCTCAAGAATGGAATAATCAACTAGCCTTACAGCTAAATATAAGTACTGTTGCAGCTGGAATCTACTTTTTAGAGATCCTTAATGGACCTGACCGACGGGCTAAAAAAGTAGTTGTTCAGTAATTTTGTGTTTAAGCACCCTACAAGCTAAGAGCAAAATATTAAACTGTAAAAGAGGTTGTACTTATGGTATTTAGAAATAAATTATCGTAAAAAAATCTTTTACAGTTTTTTGTTTTGTTTCTCTATGTTCCTCTTTAATTGGTTTTTTGACTCAGAAGAGTCAATTTATATTTGTTTTTCTTCTTCTTTTGTTATTCGTCAACCTTCCATTTATTATTTTGTTTCCCTTCTTTTAGTCGATATAGAATATCTTAAATCACGATAAAAGAGAAATTTTTTTAAAAAAAATCTAATTCCCGTAGGGGGAGACAAAAATATTAGTGTCATATAATATACAAATCGAAACGTAAGTGGAAACTTATTTAGATTTGAAAATACCAAAATGAAAACGTATTGCTAAAGAACTATTTCCGTTTATCCTAAAATTACTGTGCGTTATGACTATCACTTCTAAACTTACTTTCCTGGAGCAATTTCCATTGTTTACTGTTCTGACTCCAGAAGAAAAATCCATGTTGTCTCAAATGGTGGAGCTTAAAAAGCGTCCAAAGTACTCATGTATATATATGGCAGAAGATCCTTCTGAATATATCTATTTTTTACTAAAAGGTACGATCAAGATTGTTACCCACTCTGGAGAAGAAAAAGAAGTGATCAAATCGATACTTCACCCCTTATCTATGTTTGGTGAATTAGGTGTGGTAGGAGAGCAAGGTCGGACAGATTATGCAAAAGCAATGAATCAAGAAGTCCATTATTTTGTATTGAAGGTAGAAGATTTGAGAAAATTGATGCGATCTAATTATCGCTTGTGTACGAAAATTCTAACGATGATTGGTAATCGTTTGAAAAAAGCGGAAAGTAGACTCGAATCCTTGATTTTTAAAGATGCCCGAACAAGAATCATTGATTTTTTAAAGGAATCAGCAGAAAAACGAGGTTCAAAAATCGGCATAGATGAAATGCTAGTGAAACATTCTTTGACTCAACAAGATATCGCAAATATCACAGGTACCTCAAGACAAACGGTCACCTCTGTACTAAATGATTTAAAGAAAATGAATTTGATTCATTTTACAAGAAGGAGTATTCTGATAAGAGATTTACGAAAGTTAGCTTAGAGTATGTTTAAATTTCTATTGTCTGAAAAACAATACTTTATGAACCCCGAC
>CAYTVR010000473.1:0-4268 GCA_964441245.1 uncultured Saprospiraceae bacterium
TTTTTATATAAAAGGCTGGTAATCAAATTTTTATTTTTTGATGCTTGTAGTTTTTAACATTTTCTAGCACTAGTAAAAGTAGTAAAGTCAAGCTTTAGACTTATCGGTAAAATATCCTATGTGAATTAACCACAATATATTGATCAACGAAATGGGTTTTCAACGATTAAAAACCAACTCTAGTTTTATTTGATCTAAATTTCCATGAAAGTTGAGACGACTCATGTTTTCTATTTGTTGGATCTATTATCCAATTACCAGCCCTCCGCATGATCATCTCCTCGAATATCAGCCGCAGCATCTAAGGTACCGTCTTCCTTTCGAATGATCGCTTCCACTCGACCAATTTCATCTTTTATCTTAAATTGATGACCTAGCTCTTTGAGCGACTCTAATTTTTCTGGAGAAAAAGTCTCTTTCTCAAACTGTAAAAGATCAGGTTTCCATTGATGATGGAATCGTTTGGCATTCACTGCCTCACTGGCGGTCATATCAAATTCAATGGCATTCAAAATAGTTTGAAAAACAGAAGTAATAATAGTTGCACCTCCAGGAGTTCCAACAATCATAAAAAGTTGATCATCTTTTTCGACAATAGTCGGAGTCATCGAACTCAACATTCTTTTTCCGGGTTCAATAGCGTTAGCTTCGGCACCAATCAATCCATAAAAATTAGAAACACCAGGCTTGGCACTAAAATCATCCATTTCATTATTCAAGAAAAAACCAGCTCCCGAAACCACTGTTTTAGAACCAAACCAAGCGTTGATAGTTGTGGTTAGCGAAACCGCATTTCCTTCTGTATCAACGATCGAAAAGTGGGTAGTTTGGTCACTTTCTTTTGGCATAGTAAATTTACCTGCTACCACACTATCGCTTGAACTTACTTGACTTTCGTCAAAATTATTCATTCTGTTTTTAAGATAATCTTCATCTAATAATGAGGCTACAGGAACAGGATAAAAGTCAGCATCTCCCAAGTGGGTCGCTCGATCTGCATAAACCCTCCGTTCTGCTTCCGCCATCAAATGAACCACTTTTGTTGATTGAAATCCCCAAGATTTAATCGGGTAGGGTTCTACCATTTCCAATAATTGTAAAAGGGCAATTCCTCCGCTTGAAGGTGGCGGCATAGCAATAATAGAATAGTTTTTATAATCTCCTTGAATCGGCTTTCGCCAAATGGCATTATAATTTTTAAGATCTTGATGGCTGATGATGCCATTACCTGCTTTCATTTCAGCAACAATTTTATCCGCTATTTCACCTTCGTAAAAACCAGCTTCACCATGATCATGAATTTGTTGTAAAGTTTGAGCCAAATCTTTTTGAACCAATAGGTCGCCTTTTTTCCATCCTCCTTTTTTGACAAAAACAGGCATAGTGGTATTGTGCTTTATCATTAAATCTTGATACTTGTTCAATCGCTTAGCTTGTAGTTCGGTTACCCGAAAACCTTTTTTCGCTAATTCAATAGAAGGGGCGATCAATAATTTAAAATCTTTGAGTTGACTATATTTTTCAAAAGCTTTAAACATGCCATCCACCGATCCAGGTACACCAGCCGCCAAATGTCCTTTGGTGCTTAGGCCATCAATGACATTACCTAAGCTGTCTAAATACATATCTCTTGTAGCCGTAGCAGGCGCTTGTTCTCTAAAATCTAAAGCGGTGGTCTCTCCATTTTTTAACCTGATGATCATGAATCCACCACCTCCTATATTTCCTGCAACTGGATAAGTGACAGCGAGCGCGAATTGAGTGGCAATTGCAGCATCTATCGCATTTCCTCCCTTTTTGATGATATCCAAACCAATTTTTGAAGCAAGAGGATGAGCGGTCACTACTGCTGCTCTATCAGCAATAATTTCTTTTTTGATGTCAAATAGGGGCACATTGCTTTGTCGGCAGGCAGAAAAAAGCAGACTTAAAGAAATTATAAAAAAATATATTTGATAGGGCATAGTTGGTATGGTAATTGAATAAATATAAATAATTAATATTTAAATTAAAAAATTATTTTGGTATAGTATTTGTTTTAATGTATATGCGTTTGATAGCTAAGGAATAGAGGATGATTTTTTAGGGTTTGAGTAGCTAGAAAACATTATTGTAAAAGTAAAAAAAAAGCATAAAAGACTGATGAAATAAGCAGTTTTAAATATGCAAAAGATATAAAGAGAGGATGAGTGATAAGTGGAAGTATTGAAAAGATTGGTTATGTATTTTCATGGTTATGTTGTTGTGTCATCCCGATTCGTCGGAGATGACACTTTTTTTTGAAGGTACTTTCTCTTTGATATTTAAAATGCGGAATTATACTTGGAGTTATTTTTGTTTCGTTTTACAGTAAATTAATATTAGTTTTAACGCTATTATATTTAAAACCGATTTCTTTATTTAATCCATGAATCATGAAAAAATTGATTTTATTTTTCTTCTTATTTGTTTCCACCTTAAGTTATTCCCAAGTTTTCGTTAATAAAATTGACATTAATAGCCGCTACCTTCAATATGTTGAGGTGTGGGAAAAGCCAATGTCAGATCGTGGTAAATTTTATGCCATGGTTGATTATGGTCAGATGAACGATACTAAAAGTGATGAAGCTGGTGATGCATTAATTCTAACCAATTCAAAAGGTAAAAAAATGGAGTTTAATGGCATCGTAGATGCACTCAATTATATGTTCCGAAATGGATGGGAGGTAATCCAACCCAAAAACATTGATGGTTATGAATCTTTTATTATGAAAAGGAGAGACGGCTATATTATGCCTAGTGACGGAATTTCGAAGAAGAATTAACTTTTAAAAAGTTGACAAAATAAAAACAGCGATCTAAAATCATTTTAGATCGCTGTTTTTATTAGAATTAGTTTTTTTGATATGTGGTAAATTAAAAGATTAACTTAAAAAGAAAGTCTATTTAGAAAATCTTTCAAAAACTTATACTAAAATTATAAATGCTTTTGTATCTTTGTAGAACCTGTGATCTATTATTGTTTGTTCAAATAGCTCACAACAATTAAAACCTTAGGGTTTTTTATTCTATTCTATGTGATTTTACTTCTTTTTTTCTTCCCATTAATACTATTGAAAACTATTGGCCCCTCTAGTAGGAGAATGATTTTAACTCAAAAATTAATTGGTTCTTATTGTGATCTCAGATTACATTGTATTCCTACAATGTAAACTTATGATTAACTACTCTATAAATAAAATCAAGTTCGATTTTATCTATAGCTTATGTTGTTAATGGAATTTAGGCGATTCTATTGATGCTCATATCCGACCTCCAATAAGGACTTAACTTTTATTAGGTAATTACTTTTTTTAATCATAAAACTAACATAACATGATGTCTGAACAAAAACAATTTTTTTTGACTAAAAGTAGGCGCATTCAAATGCTCCTGGCTTTTTTACTTTTGGGTTTTTTACCCACACTTCTTGCTCAAGATTGCAACGGTTCTCAAATTGCATATTGGGATCTAGATGAATGTGTTTCCTTTGGAAACGATGGAACAAATTTTGATTACGGTGAATTCACGCCAAGTATTTCTACTCCTTCAGGTTTTTCCTCTATTAATGCAACTAACTTAGATCATAAAGGAGAACATTCCTGTACTTTAGGCGAAGAAGGATTAGCAATATGTAGTGGAATTAGAACTTCTTGCAGTTGGCTGGATGGAAGTGACGATGCTTTTACATTTTCAGTAACCGTTCAACCAAATAGTGGTCACACGGCTAGCTTAACTAAGCTTAGTTTTTATGAAGCTGCACCTTTGAATTATGCTCACATAAGTGGAAACACTGGAGATAATGATCCACCTTCTCACTATGGAATCAGAGTATTAAAAAATGGTCAAGAAATTTACCAAAATATTGGAAATAATACGACTCATAGTTGGTCTCTTGAAGAATTTGACTTTTCAAACGATTCCGATTTTGATGTGACCTCAACTACAACTTTTGAATTTGAATTATTAGGCTATTGCCGCTCAAATGGAACATTTGGTCTATCTGTTTGGGATCTAGATGAAATCAAAGTTTTTGGATGCTCTCAAAGCAATGATCCGTGTGCAAGCCAAGGAGGCGATTCAGATGGAGATGGGATTTGCAATAACCAAGACTGTCAACCAAATAATGCATCTTTCCCAGCGACACCAGGTACCTCCTGTAATGATGGCAATCCAAATACGACCAATGATGTAGTCACCTCAGATGGCTGTGGTTGTGCGGGAACACCAGTTGGACCGACTTGTTCAGT
>CAYTVR010000474.1:0-4268 GCA_964441245.1 uncultured Saprospiraceae bacterium
TCAGCGCGTAGCGATGAGCCTCTTGGTAGTAATAAATTCATTGAAATGTCTGCGGCACATAGTGACGCTCCTCTTAAATCTCAGCATTCATTTAAGAGGCGCATCGCTATGCGCTGCAAAAAAAAGTTATTACTTTAAGGCTACCAAGAGAGCTGTCGCTAATGCGCCAGATATAATCTTGAACGTATAGAGAGAAACTCAACAAGCTGTTTACATGTCATTATATTTAACGAAAGTCAGAAAAATAAAAATGAATTTTGTTGTAAAAAATTTGATTTTTAGTTTTATTAACCAACTGTCCTTGTAGGACATTAGAAAAAATAAAACAGCGCATGATAACACTAAATGTGAGTTTTGGAATTTATGCTTTTCTTCCGCAAGGATGGATTTTTATGATTGCGATAATTCTGATTGAATGTTTGGGCTTATCAAAACTTCTAACAACGAAATGGAATGACACAAAAATTTATACAACAGTTTTTATTTCGAATCTTATCAGTGGAATAGAGCAAAAAAAATATGAAATCATACAAAAAAATTGGAAGGAGAAAATTTGTTAATGATATTTCTCTTTTTACCGTTTCCTCCATAATGTTGCCTTTTCAAGCGCTTAGTCTTAACTCGGATACTATTCGATTTGGGCTTGCTACTGATTCTCATTATGCGGAGAGGAGTCCGTCAGGTACAAGGTATTACAAGCAATCTTTGAAAAAAATGCGGGAGTTTGTCCAAGAGATGAATGATTCGAAAGTTGATTTTTTGATTCACTTAGGAGACTTTAAAGATGAAGCACCGGATAAGAAAGAGGAAGATACGCTCCGATTTTTAAAAGAAATAGAGCAAGTTTACAGTGAATTCAATGGGCCAAGATATCATTGTATTGGGAATCATGATGTTGACAGTATTACTAAAAAACAGTTTTTGTCCGTTATTGAAAATACAGGAATCTCTAAAGATCAAAGCTATTATTCTTTTGACTCAAAAGGATTTCATTTTGTGGTTTTAGATGCCAATTATGATAAAAAAGGCATTGATCAATTTTATAAAGAGGGAGCAGATTGGCAAGATCCCAATATCCCAGCAGCGCAAGTGGATTGGCTAAAGCAAGACTTAAAAATGAATAATTTACCAACCATCATTTTTTGTCATCACCCGCTCTTCAAGTATTTCCGTAAGGGGAATAAATTTCATGTGAATAACTTTAAGGAAATACAAGAGATAATCAATTCAGACTCAAATACGATTTCTGTCTTTCAAGGCCACGTTCATCAAGAAAAATTTAAAAAGATTGACGGGGTTCATTACGTAACTCAATTAGGAATGGTAGATTATGAAGGTTTAGAGAATAATAGTTTTGCCCTAGTTGAAATAGGAGGAAATAAAATTCGAATTAATGGATACAAAAGAACTTCCTCTCGAAGAAAATCATATAAATCATAAAAGAAAAGTTGTCGTAAGTCTTCCCTCTCCTACTCAATAGTTGAGCACACCCACCGTTTAGAACATTAAACCTACGATTCAGAACATTGCAGAAATGGATTTAAAATAATTGTATAGATTTAGCAAATCGTTTAATTCATTTTAAATTATTCTAATATGTAAAGTTATTATCTTTGAACCTATATGAAATTCAACATGCTTACACGATGGAAATTCTGGAAAAGGCTTGTGCTGTTAAGCATTCTATTGCCCCTATTATTAATTGGGCTTGTAGTCTTTATCGTTTACCAAAGCCAAGATGGACTTATTCAGAAAGAAATAGACGCTTTGAATAAAACGCATAGAGGCTTAATTGTAATCGGAGACACCCATATCGCCCCCTTTAAAAACTTTCCTTATATCTCCATAAAAGTCGATAGTGTTCAGATTTTTGAATCAAAAGCGGAAAACGCTTCTACTATTTTAGATGTAGCAGATATATATCTGGGCTTTAACATATGGGACATCCTTGAGGCTAACTACGATATTCAGAGACTAGTTGTTGATGATGGTTTTTTTAATATTATCAAACATAAGGATGGTAGTTTTAACATTGAAAATGCACTAGCCAAACCCAACGAGATGGCCGAGGAAGAGGAACCGCTTGATATTCATTTGAAATATGTTGAACTCAAGAATATTGACATCCACAAATTGGATGAAGCGAGCAACCTAGATATTGAAACTTTCATTTATTGGGCAACCAGTGGGATTAAAACGGCTGATAATAAAATTGATGCCCATATTGATACCGAGTTTGAATTAAATATCATTCAGAATCAAGACACCAGCTTTATAAAACACAAGCACTTTGAATTCCATACGGATGTTTTGTTTAATGAACTTTCGGGTTTGCTTGAAATAGCGCCATCAGGAATTAAGATGGAAAATGGAGATTTTAAAATTCATGGGAGCATTGATACGAAAAAAGATATGGCATTGGACCTGCATGTAAACGGGACGAAGCCCAACTTTGATATGCTCATCGCCTTTGCTCCAGAAGACCTTATTCCTACACTGGAACGTTATAATAATGCTGGTGAATTTTATTTTCATTCAGACATCGTTGGCCCATCCACTAATGGTCAAATGCCATTTATCGATGTTGAATTCGGGGCAAATGAAGCGTTTTTGGAAAACGTAGATGTACATAAAAGAGTAGAAGACCTTGGCTTTAAAGGACACTTTACCAATGGCAAGGAGAAATCGTTTGAAACGATGGAATTCTCTATTGAAGACTTTACTTCCAAACTAGAGGAGGGGAATTTTATTGCTACCTTATTTGTAAAAAATTTCATTGAACCTGAGGTCGACATAGAGCTTGATACAGACTTTAATTTAGAATTCCTTGCTCAGTTTTTTAACTTATCAGATAGAGCAAATGTTTCTGGCAATATAAAGCTCGATATGCATTTTCATGATATCATTGACTTGGAGCACCCAGAAAAGGCACTTAATGAATTAAATCAAGCCTATTTCAGCGAATTAAATATCCAAAACTTACAGGTGGAATCACCTGACTTACCCGTACCTATTGAGCGTTTAGATATGCATTTGGCTATGAATGGAAAGGAAGGGGTGTTAGATACATTCGATCTAAAAATGGGCGCTACCGACTTCTCCCTGAAAGGCTATGTTTCCGATCTTCCAGCCATCGTTCATCATACGAATATACCGGTTGAAGCAGAATTGGACATCAGTTCCAAGCTATTGGACCTTGCAGAATTGACTGGCTTTTCAAATGGTGATAGTACGGGGATAGATGAACAAATAGAGGACTTGAGCCTACTATTGAGGCTCAATTCCAGTGCGCGTGCCATTACAGAATCTAAATACTTACCTGAAGGGGTGTTTGTCATCGAAAGACTTCATGCTCAACTCAAACACTTCCCGCATGAGCTGCACGACTTTCATGCTAACTTTATTATTGATAGCAATGATTTAGAGATTGCTAAGTTCACTGGGTATATCGATAAATCTGACTTTCATTTCAATGGCAATTTTCATAACTACGGTTCTTTGATGGAAGATACTTTGATCGGTGATGTCATGTTGAACACGCCAGTTGAAGCAAAATTGGAAATAAGTTCCAAGCTATTGGACATTGCAGAATTGACGGGCTTTTCAAAAGGGGACACTACCGGGATAGATGAACAAATAGAAGACTTTAGCATACAAATGAAGTTCAATTCCACTGCTCGTGGATTGACGAAATATGAATATTTGCCGAAAGGCGAATTTTTTATAGAAGGACTCCATGCTCAGTTAAAACACTATCCTCATGAGCTGCACGACTTTCATGTGGACCTGCTGATTGATGACAGGGATTTGAAGATTGTTGACTTCACGGGGTATATCGACAAATCGGACTTTCATTTCGATGGCAACGTTCACGACTACGGTTTCTGGATGAAAGATACTTTACAAGGGGATGTAAAATTAGATCTTAGTTTAACCGCTGACCTGCTAAAACTGGAAGATATCTTTTCCTATCAAGGTGAAAATTATGTTCCCGAAGATTATCGCCATGAGGAATTTGAAAACCTTGCGCTACACGTAAATAGTGAAATGCATTATAAAGATTCCGCTCTACATTCGATTGATATCGACTTGGATCAATTTGATGCAAAAATGCATGTGCACCCCATGCGTTTTGAAGATTTTTCAGGGCGGATTCATTATGAAGATGAACATGTGATCATTGAAAAAATGCATGGTAAAATAGGCCGTACTGTTTTCGACATGGACATGAACTATTACCTTGGGGAAGATGAATCGATTAAACTGCG
>CAYTVR010000475.1:0-4261 GCA_964441245.1 uncultured Saprospiraceae bacterium
TTGCTTCCTTTTTTATCAATGAAAAAAGGAAGACGCCGTAGGTAAAACGATAGAACAAAATCTTAAAACTAGCTATAAAATCCTGATTGTCAGTTATTTGAAAATAAAAAAATATTTTAAGGTTCACCCCAATGCGATAGCTATCGCTATCGGGATGGTGAAATAAAAAAACACGTCCATACAGACACGTAGATTTACGCCGAATGGCGAAAATATTTACGAGAAAGATGAATACATAAAATAAGTTTTTACCAAATGGAATTATAAAGAACCTTTAATTCTACTCTTTGAAAATCTTCGCTACAAGTCAGCCAAGCATAAATCCATTCTACCCCAAAAAAAGGAACCATAATCCTAAAGCATTAAACTTTCTACTATGTTTGGCAAGATTTTTATGCCTTTTTAGACAACACAAAGGCCATTCCTTTTGTTTATCCTGCGAAGTGAAACAAGATTTATGTAGCATTTTGTTCAAGTATTTAGAAAAATTTAAAGCTTAAGAAATTAACCTTAGGCTTAATAATGATGACCAAATCACTTTTTTAGCGTCTAAATAAATGTAATTTTTATAGAATAT
The DNA here is from genome assembly GCA_964441245.1 of uncultured Saprospiraceae bacterium. GTDB lineage: Bacteria > Bacteroidota > Bacteroidia > Chitinophagales > Saprospiraceae > JALZUU01. Next base: position 578 of record CAYTVR010000475.1, read on the forward strand.
CACGACTAAATTTTTAAATTTGTATTATGGCAGAGGTCAAGCGTCAAATACCAAATATACTCACGCTACTCAGAATTCCAATGGCAATTCTTTGTGCCTACTTTGCTTTTTCTCTAAATTCCCTGTCTCTTTCCTTTTCTCTTGGCTTATTTATGCTGGCTTCATTTACGGATTATCTAGATGGATACTTAGCTCGAAAATGGAACATTGTATCTCATTTTGGAAAAATTTTCGATCCAATTGCTGATAAATTCTTGATTTTATCGATTCTATTTGTTTTTAGTTACAATGGTATTATTCCCTTATTTTTAGTGATTATTATTGCCTTTCGGGAAATCGCTTTAACGACCATTCGCCTTCTACTATTATCAAAAAAAGTTGTTTTGGCTTCTAGATATTCTGGCAAAGTGAAGACTTTTTCCCAAGTCATTTTTTTAGTCATTGTTTATTTGCTACTCATTTTTAAAACTTCTCTAAGCTATTACATCAGCCCTGCGGTAGTTTATTATCTTATCCTAGCACTTACTTTCTACATTGTAGGCATCACCGTTTACTCTGGTTATGAATTTATTACGCATAATAGAAAAGCCATCAGTAAAATAGATTTATACATTTAAAATCCTTCTGTTTTATTATTCTTTTTAGACTTCTCTTCAGTCTTGAATATTACATTTAATTCCAGTAAAAAGGCTTAACTTTATAGCCTATCATACACGAAACTTTAATCTGACCATTTCACATCAAAATACAGACACCGCTATGCGCGATTTACTGACCCTTTTCTTATTGATATTCATCGTACCGGCAATGGCACAAGAGATCAATTCCAATGTTGCCAATAAGGAACTTATTGATAAGATCAACGAAAACCCCGATCAACAAATTGGCTTTTATATTTTACTAAATGATCGACTCGACGCACAAGCATGGAATAATCGTTTTTATAGTCAAAATGCCACTCTAGAAGAACGCGCTGCTACCTTAATTCCAGCGCTTCAAGAAAAAGCAAAAAATACACAAGAACCTATTTTAGCAATACTCAGAAATTCTACAGATGTTGATCAAAATAGTATTCAATCATATTGGGTCACTAACTTCATTTATGCCAAGGGAAATAAAAATATTATCAGCCAACTCAGCCAGCGAGAAGATATAGAATTATTGGAACCTAAAATGGAAGCATTTTTATTAGAGAAAGAAGAAGATTTTGTCGAAGCACCTCCAGAACCTAATGGCCAAGAAAATGGATTGAATGCGATAAAAGCCCATAAACTTTGGGAAAAAGGCTATACCGGAAATGGACAAATCGCCATGATCATTGATACTGGAACAGAATACGATCATCCGGCCCTAAGAAATAACTATCGTGGATTATATTTTGACGGAAGTCAAACTTATACTGGAGCTAGTGAAAATCCAAAAGATTGTCATGGTCATGGATCACATGTTACAGGAACTATTTGTGGCATTGATCGAGCTACCAATGATACCATCGGTGTGGCTTTTAATGCACAATGGATCTCTGGACCACTCTATCTTAGTGTAGAATGTGACAGTGATGATGTATTGGATGATATCGGAAATTTCCAATGGGCTATGGATCCAGATGGTGATCCAAATACGATAAAGGATATGCCAGGTGTCATCAATAATTCTTGGGGATCTTCTTCTTATGATTGTGGAAATTTTGGCACACTTGCCAATACCTTGGAAGCCTTAGAAGCAGTTGGTATAGCGGTCATTTGGGCAGCAGGAAATGATGGACCAGATCCATCTACCACTATCTTTCAAGCCAACATTAATAATACTTTAGTCAATAATTTTGCGGTCGGTGCGCTCAACGGAAATGCACCGACCTTGGGCATTACAAATTTTTCAAGTAGAGGTCCTTCCACCTGTGATGGAGAAGGTTCTATTAAAATCAAACCAGAAGTTTCGGCTCCAGGTTCTTTTGTTAGATCTTGTAATCAGTATGGATCTTACATGACCATAAGTGGAACATCTATGGCTTCTCCTCATGTAGCCGGAGCAATCGTTTTACTGAAAGAGGCCTTCCCTTATTTGACCGGAGAAGAACTAAAATATGCGCTTTACAATACCGCAACTGATCTTGGAGAAGTGGGAGAAGACAACGTTTATGGAATGGGAATTATCAATTTAGAAAATGCCTTCGACTACTTAATTGATCAAGGATTTACACCTATTGATCCCGTCAAAGAAAATGATTTAATGCTTGTTGATGTACAGGTGGATGATTTGAATTGTCAAGGCGATGCAGCTTGGTCCGTGACGATTGAAAATGCTGGAAACAATGCAGTTCAAAATGTTGATATTGCTTATAAAATTATTTTGGATGGTAATATTATTCAAGATGATCTAGTGACTTGGACTGGCAATTTACTTCCTGGTGAACGAACGATTTACTACCTACCCGATCTCGTAGACTTGGCTGGGTTTTATGACTTCGAAGTTAGCTTGCAAAGTGATGGAACACTTTTACAAGATGATAGACCTTATAACAATTTGATCAATCGTAGAGATATTTACATTCTTAATGAATCCATTATTTTTGCGCAAGCTATACCAGAAGAAGTGACTCCTTGCATCAATACCAATACTTTATGGTTTCTCGATATTCCCGATGCGATTTCTATTGACTGGTATCTGAATAGACAAGGAGGCTTAAAAATGCATACGGGGCCTTATTTCTTTTTATTTCCATTGAGTGGAAATTTTACTTTTTATGTAGAAGCAGTAATGGAATCGCACGGAGGAATGATGATGGCTCAAAATACTTCGATTGAAAATGCCAACAGAGGATTGAGTTTTGATGCTAAAATACCTTTCACTCTAAAATCAGTAAAAGTTTATAACGAAATAGTTGGAACGCGAACGATCGGTCTTTACAACCAAAATAATATTCTAAAAGCAGAAAAAACCATTGCTATCAACACCATCGGTGAAGTGATCCTTGATTTAGATTTTAATGTACCTCAAGGTAGAGGTCATCAACTTCGCCTAATAAATGGAGAAGGATTAGCCGTCGACTCTGAACCTAACTTTCCTTACAACCTTGGTGGTATTGCTTTCATTACTAAGTCAACGACTTTTATAAATCCACAAGATAAATATTACTACTTTTACGATTGGGTCATCCAACATCCTCGCGCCTGTGGTCGAGTGCCGATTCATCTTGAAATGCAATATTCGGAGAATCAACCAACTGCTGCTTTTACTCCCTCAGCAACCATCGTCAATATTGGCGCTTTACAAAACATCGAGTTTACCAATAACTCAACAAACGGTGTAGAATACTTATGGAACTTTGGAGATGGAACGACTAGCACGGAAGAACATCCACAACATAGTTATAGCAGTCCCGGAACATACACCGTCAGTTTGGCAACGATCAATCAAGAGGGATGTTCTGATATTGAGGCCATTGAAATCGAAGCAGTTTTAGAAACTTCGACGACCTCTCAAAATATAAAGAACCAAATTAAAGTTTTTCCAAATCCAACCAAAGATTTGATTCATGTACAATTTGATTTTGATGTCCATCAAGAAGTCAATATCTCAGTCATCGATCTATTAGGTCGTCAATTAACAAGACGCACCAAGAAAAATTATCAAACAGATTTGATCCAATTAGATTTGAAAAATAACAGCCAAGGAATTTATTAT
>CAYTVR010000476.1:0-4223 GCA_964441245.1 uncultured Saprospiraceae bacterium
GCTGCTTTTGCGTTGAGGGTATCAAATATGGTTTCCACCAAAAAAATATCTGCTCCTCCGTCAAACAAACCACGGGCTTGTTCATAATAGGCATCTTTCAATTCATCAAAAGTAACTGCTCGATAGCCTGGGTTATTAACATCTGGCGACATGGAGGCCGTCCTATTGGTTGGTCCAAAGGCACCAGCAACAAAGCGAGGTTTAGCAGGATTTTTTTCGGTATATTCTTTTGCTGCTTTTTTAGCTACTCTGGCGGATTCTAAGTTGATCTCGTAAGCCAAATCTTCCATTTCATAATCTGCCTGAGCGATGGAAGTCCCACTAAAGGTATTGGTTTCTATAATGTCGGCACCAGCATCTAGATAAGCCTTATGAATCGCTTCAATGACCTGAGGTTGGGTGATAGACAATAAATCATTGTTTCCTTTTACATCCACAGGGTGTTTTTCAAATCGTTCTGCTCGATAGTCTTTTTCCTCCAAACGATACTCTTGGATCATGGTTCCCATTGCTCCGTCTATCACTAATATTCTTTCGTCTACAGCTTTGTATAATTCACTCATAAGTGCGCTTTATTTTTATTTTTTCAAAACAGGATACAAAATTAGGGATTCTCATGATGAATAACTACAAAATGATGAAACTTGTTCTATATTTTGTTACAAATATAATAGAACACAGATTTGACAGATTGCGCGGATAATACAGATTTCCCCTATATCGCGACTATGGATTGCGATTGAGGGAAAATCAGCGTAATCTGAGTGATCTGTCAAATCAGCGTTCTATTCTAACGTTTTCATTTTTCATTTACTATTAGTAAAAATCAATCTTTTAAACTCAGCAGACTTTCCAAAATTCAGTAACAGTCCTACCTCAATACCTGTTGCTTTTAAATAGTTAAGTAATTGCGCTTGATGAGCCTCGACTAAACCATTTGCTGCTTTTAATTCAACTATTACTTTTTCATTAACAATCAGGTCGGCATAGTATTCTCCTACTAAATTTTGTTCATAATACACTTCTATTTTTCTTTGTGCTTCCACATTATGCCCCATATTTCTTAATTCAATCAATAAAGATTTTTCATAGACTTTCTCTAAAAAGCCATATCCTAATGTATTGTATACCTTATAAAAAGCACCAATGATTTCCTCTGTAATATCCGAATGAAGGTATTGTTTACTCATAGCAATGTCTATTAAATTAGAACACAGGTTTTACAGATTACGCGGATAACACAGATTTCCCTATATCGTGTCATTCAAACCGCAATCACGATTAAGGGAAAAATCAGCGTAATCTGAGTAATCCGTCAAATCAGTGTTCCATACTCTATTCATTAAAAGTCCAAATTTCGATTAGCAAAATTCCATCTGACTCCTCCACCGATATAACTTGTCGTAAGATCTAATGCATCGATAGTACTATCTTTTTTTCGATAGAAGTAATTCAAATCAAGATAAAGATTGTGCCTTATTTGATAACTAATATCTAAACCTGCAATGATCAAATTGGTTGAAATACCTTGACCAATTTGATTGTCAAAATTCTGTTCTCGGCTTGTGTGTGGTAGTAGCAAGTTAGTTCCCCAATTAGTACTATCAAGATCTTCACCCGTTTCTGCAAAAATAATTCGAGGGTTAATGGTTAAGTTTTTAGTTGGTTGATACCTAAGTTTAAAAATGATTTCTTTAAAATTTGCGCCAAGTGGATGGGCTAAGGGCTGATTGTAATGAGTATAACTTGCTGAACTATCTCGATGGGTATAGGTATAAGGTCTAACTCGATTATATTCAATATGAGCATCTAAATGATCGATCCCAAATAGATCAATGTACTTTAATCCTACTTGAATTCCATATTTATTTCCCCACCAACCTCGTCGTTCTATGATTAACTCATCAAACTTAAACTCATCCAATATCAGTTGTCCATATAATTGAAATTTTTTGAATAGGTTCCATTTAAAATCCATCCCAATAAATGCATTGTCTGAACTTCCCAACGATTGTTCAATTGTTCGATAAAAAATAACTGGATTGAGATATTGTAGTTCAAAATTATTATTTCGATTAAAAATAACGGCTTCAAAAAGGCCAATGTTTAAGTTATCCAACACATTAAAACTCAAATGATGCATCGCTGAATACTTTTTAGGTATCAGTTGATCTCCTATATCATCTCTTGCTCCTTGGGCAGATAATTCTGCAAAAATAGTTTGATAATGAAATTTCCAAACTCTTGCATTGGTTTTTAGATAAAAGTAATTATTACCAAAATCAGACAAGAACATAGAACGATAACCATCACCTATAAAATTTCTTCCATGCCCCAGTTGAACAGAAACATGTTTCGAAATATTAAATCCAACATAGCCTTGAGCTAAAAGGAAATCTTTTGCATCATTTAAATCAAAAACTTCACTATTAAAATTTTTAAATAAACCTGCTCCAGGGATTGCCTTATCTCTAGTAATTCGATTGCGGACATAATCTGGAAATCGAGCTTGTGATTCTAAAATATTGGTATAAAAAAATACTTTGTTATCAATTCCTCCTCTCACAGATACGCCTCTTTGATTCAGGAATACGAATTGATCATCATCCTTGGCTTTAGCCATTTTAAAATTTAAAATTGGATTGAGCTTGATATAAAAATGCTTTTTATTGAGTTCCCAAAGATTCGCAGGTGTTTTATAAAAATGTTTTAGAATGGGTTTTTGACTTTTTATAAATCTGTTACTTTTTAATTCTCTGGTTTCTTGTTTTGAATCTCCAATAGTATAAAAAGTTTGGGTACTATCTACATATACTTTTTGGTAATCACTACTCAAATTATTGCGATTAACATAATCTGTTTCGTTCAAACATTCATTATTATCTCGAAAAATATAATATAGATCATCTCGATCCTTGGTGCTTAACGAAACAGTGGTATCCACATCTAAAGACAATGCATATTGAGTTACATCTCCTCGAAGATGAGCTTTTGTATTAGAATGAAAAGGAGTTGAAATTCCAGTTTTTATTTCTAGACGATCTAAAATATGATAGGTATCCATTCCTAAAGGAACTTCAGTACTTTGTGACATTAAAAAGATCGGTAAGATCAAACACAAAAGGATAAGTAGATAATTCTTCATAGTTTTTTTTTGAAATCAGTGTAAGTTTTGGCGACACAAAGGTAAAAAACTTCCAAGAGGATGAACTCTTATTGCTTTTTATATCTTTTAAATGGATATTTGCGTTTCTAAAAAAAATATTATGTTTGATCAAGAATAATCTTCATTCTTTTTGAATTTCGAATTTGCATTATATCTTTTTTATAAAAGAGCCGTGTTATTGCCATTAAAAATGGTGCCATAAGGAATATCTTCATCTTTAAAATAAGACACTTTGGAAAAAAATATTCATCCAATATTCGATCGTTTATTAGACCGTAAAGAACGAGAAAGTCACTTAAAACAACGTGCTAAAGTGCTTTGGTTAACAGGACTTTCTGGATCAGGGAAAAGTACAATTGCACAACATTTGGAGCGAAAACTTTTTCAAAAAGGCTTCTTCCCACAAGTTTTAGACGGAGATAATATTCGTTCTGGAATTAACAATAATCTAGGATTTAGTATAGAAGATAGACAAGAAAACATTCGAAGAATTGCAGAAATTGCAAAATTATATTTACACAGTGGCGTTATTTCTATCAATTCTTTTATTAGTCCTACTTTAGAAATTCGTAATTTTGCAAAAGAAATAGTTGGAGCAGATGATTTTATCGAAATTTATATCAATGCTCCTTTGGAGGTTTGTGAACAACGAGATGTAAAAGGACTCTATCAAAAAGCTCGAAAAGGAGAAATCAAAGGATTTACAGGGATTGATTCCCCATATGAAGCTCCGTCCCAACCAGCATTAGAAATTAAAACCAATGAGTTAACTGTTGAAGAAGCGGTTGAACATATCTTTCAATATGTTTACCCTCTTATTTGTATTTAGTATTCACTGTAAAGAATTAAAGAGGTCATTTATTAAGATTGGATATCAATGACTTCATTTATACCTACAGAAGAAAATGATATAGATAAAATTAAACTCAGGTAATAAATCAAAGCACACTTGGCTGATAGCTATTGGTCAATGGCAAACAAAAAAAAATATGGATTATCAATTAAATCATTTAAAAGAATTGGAATCAGAGTCTATTTTCATTTTACGTGAAGTAGC
>CAYTVR010000477.1:0-4215 GCA_964441245.1 uncultured Saprospiraceae bacterium
GTATTAATCATCTCCGATATATTTAAATTCCATTTGATGAATTTGTTGATCTAAGAATATTTGACAGGCTAAGCGGCTATTGGTTATGCTATTTGACAAAAGATCTAAGCGATTAATTTCCTCTGAATCGGGTGGAGATCTTAGATTGGAATTTGATATCTCAATATGACAAGTCCCACACCAAGCTCGGCCTCTGCAATCTCCCCAATCCTCCAAACTTTGATCTCGAATCAATTCCATTAAATTATTGTACTCGTGCAATTGATATGGTACTTGATGTCCTTGTCCTACACTATCTATATAGAAGAACCAAAATTTTTTAAGCAACTAAAGAATGTTTTTAAAGGATTGATTATTTTGAATATATTCTAATTTTGATTGAAATAGTGCTCCCATTTTTACGGCTCTCATTTTAGCTTCTTCAGCTTTTTTTCCTTCAAAATATTCATCGATGGTTTTTATAAATAACTTGACCCATCTTTCAAAATGATCTTTCTTAATTGGTAAAGAAGCATGTTTAGAAAACGGATTTCCTGAATAATCCCTTTGAGCAAATAAAACCGTATTCCAAAAGCTATACATTCGTTCTAAATGTGGGGTCCAGTTATCATTAGGAATTTTCGCACTGAACACTGGCCCAATTAATTCATCTATTCGAACTCGTTTATAAAAAGCATCTACAAAAATTTTCACATCTTCTTTATCCGCTATATCATGCATACTTGTATATTTTTAGAAAGCCATAGATTAAAAGAGCCACCTTAAAAAATTCTATACCTACGTAATAAAAATGATGGTTACTCTTTGCTAATTCAACTCCCAGTAATAACTGATCAACTCGTGAATTCAAGATCGGAAGAAGCCAAAGGCTTTGTAAAAGTACTAAAAGTATTAAACCAATGAGGCTTGACATTATTGAAATCTCTAAACCTTTTTTTTGAGTGAATAAAAAGAGAATTAGGAAGAAGGAAAAAAATATTTCAATTTTGTTAAGGGCTGAGAAAACTAGCTTCCCAATTCCTAAACCTAATGTAAGCGTAATGTTTGGTGCTTGGAATTTAAGAGGTGCCTCTAGAAAAGAAATACCTAATATCATTCCTAGCCAAATACCTAGCATTAAAAGAATCCATGGGATCATCTTCATTTTTCGAATCTCATTTTTGCTGCTTCAGCCATGATTACAAAGAATTTTGCTTTGGTGGTAAAAGTTACCTTGTGGAGAATATTAGCCGGAATATCACAGCATTCACCCGCGGACAAGATTTTCATTCGATTATCCTCTTTATAGATAATGCTTCCTGATCTCATTAAGAGCAAGGCATCGACATTAACCTTATGTTTGGTCAGTGAGTTTCCAGGTTCTCCAGAAATACTAAGTACTTTGAACCCCGATTCATTCTTGACTTGCTCGATTTTTACTTTATTATTCATAATGAAATTATATAAGTGATCAATGGAATCAAAAAAAATAATGATACCGTTATGTGATATAAGGGAACATAAAAACTACTTTTAGTCCCAGCGATATGAGCAATGACATTTATATAGAATAAAATAATGCTTAAACCTACAAACCATACATAATTCGGTGTCATGACTGCCATGGCAAAAATGGATAGGACCATAAATACACATGGAATGGCCATGATGACTTTCATATACCAATAGATGTTTTCTTTGTCTTGAGCTTTTGCATAATCCATGTATTTGCTCAAAAGAGGAAAATTGAAACTTACTTTTCTAAATGTTCTTTTTTGTTTTAAAATGCTGTTATTAATTGTAGACATGATTTAAGATTTTAATTATAAAATATAAAAAGACCTTTATATCTTTTATTGTAATAAAAAAACTATCGATTATATACTCCTTCGTGAAAACCTTGTAATAAATCCTTTAGACTGTTAGTGGTACACATTTGATGGAGTTGACTTCTTACCTGTTCAAATTTGAAATGAAGGGGACAAGGTTTTTTAGCATTGCATTCACTTAATCCTAAACCGCATTTGATAAAAATATCTTTACCATCAATGGCCTCTACAATGTCGTATAACTTAATTTGATCTAATTCCCTTCCGATGTAAAAACCTCCAGTTGGTCCTTTTTGGGAAGTGATGATTTTTCGTTTCGCTAAATTTTGCAAAATTTTCGCTGTGAATGATTCAGGAGTTTTTGCTAGTTTGCAAATCTCTTTAATCCCTATTTTTTTATTTTCCAGACTTGCTTCTGCTATTACTGTAAGGGCTCGAATTCCATATTCACATGCTTTAGAAAACATATTTTTATTTTGGTGAAAACTAATTTACAATTGCAATATAGGACAAAAAGATCTTTTATTCCACTTTTTGTCAAAAGAAATGAAAAAAATAAAAGAGTAGGGGAGTATTGTAACCTTTGCAGATACCATTGCAGGTAATCATTAAGGATATGAAATCTGAAAAAAAGATAGCTATATTCTCTTGTATCCAATTAATTCTTTACTAAACTCTAATGGCGAGTTGTTTTTTTATTAAACTAAGATAATTAATTTTTACAAATCTAAGAAAGTGTTTGGAGGCTTAATTTAAATCTCTATTTTAAAGGAAGTATTTTTATACAAGCCTCATAAAATTGATTCTATTAATTTTGAGTGCTCCAATCCTTTAATTATGTCAGAAAATATCCAAGCTACCGCCTGTATTCTTTGTAATCAAAATTGTGGCATCCTTGTTCATCAAGATGAGGAGGGAACTTATACCAAAGTATTAGGTGATAAGGCACACCCTATTTCCGAAGGGTATTTATGTCAAAAAGCGACTCGCCTAAATTATTATCAAAATCAAGTTCGGTTGAATAGTCCATTGAGAAGAAAATCTGATGGTTCTTTTGAAAAAATTTCTTGGGATACGGCGATTAAAGAAATTGCAGATAAGTTAGTACACATTAGAGATACTTATGGTGGGAAAAGTATTGCTTATGCAGGTGGAGGCGCTCAAGGTAATCACATGGGAGGCGTGTTTGGATCAGCGATCAGGTCAGCTTGTGATACGCCATATATTTATGCTTCATTGGCGCAAGAAAAAACGGGAAATTTTTGGGTCAATGGTTTTTTATTTGGAAGACAAAATACTAATTATTGTGAAGCCATTGGCGAAGCAGAATATGTGATGATTATAGGAGCAAATCCCATTCAGGCGCATGGTATACCTAAAGCTCGACCTACAATTAATGAAGTTGCTAGAAACAAAAATAAAACCCTTGTTGTTGTCGATCCTCGACGAACAGAGACTGCGAAAAAAGCAGATGTTTTTCTTCAAGTCAAATCAGGTAAGGACGCTTTTTTATTGTCTGCAATGTTGGGATATATTATTCAAAATGATTTGGAGGATAAAAAATTTATTGCCGATCATACTGTTGGATTCGAAAAAATCAAACCCTACTTTGAAAATATTCCAGTTGAGGATTATGCCTCTATTTGTGGAATCGAATGGAAACAAATTAAGGAAGTTGCAAACGGAATAGTCCATGCTAAAACCTTTGCGCTTAGATCCGATTTGGGAATTGAACAAAGTCACAATAGCACGCTCAATAGTTATTTGGTAAGGCTGCTGTTTTTGATTACTGGACACTTTGGAAGAGAAGGAACGAATTGTCTTCATAATTTTTTATTCCCTTTGATAGGGCATTCTAAAGAACCAGAAGAAGGCGGTGTTACTACTCAGGTCACTGGGATGAAAGGAATTGGAAAACTTTTTCCACCCAATATTTTACCACTTGAAATTGATACGGATCACCCCAAAAGATTGAGGGCATTGATTGTAGATAGTGCTAATCCTGTAGCCACTTATGCCAATACGACTGCACAAAGAAAAGCCATTGAAAAATTGGAATTGTCTGTAGTTATTGATGTGGCCATGACAGAAACTGCTCAAGTAGCAGATTATGTTTTGCCTGCTCAATCTCAATATGAAAAAATGGAAGCTACTTTTTTTAACTTAGAGTTTCCTAAAAATTTCTTTCATTTACGACATCCCATTAGTAAGCCTTTGGAAAATACTTTAGATGAACCTGAGATTTATCATCGTTTGGTCACTGCGATGGGAGCGATACCCAAATCTTTTCCTATTTTAGCTTTCATTGCTAAATTGGATAGACGTTTTCCCATGTTAAAATTATTTCCAACGGCACTTGCTGCAACGATTTTTTTTAAACCTGAATGGAAAAAATATCAGCTACTTA
>CAYTVR010000478.1:0-4204 GCA_964441245.1 uncultured Saprospiraceae bacterium
TTCAAGCGCAAACGCCTATCCAACCTGAACAGTTGACCATTCAAGATGGACTCTCCCAAGGATTTATTTCTACTTTGCATCAAGATGAAGAAGGCTTTATCTGGATGGGTACAAAGAATGGATTGAACCGATTCGATGGAGAAAAATTTGAAGTGTTTACCCATGACCCTTCAGATCCTTATTCCATTTCTAATGACTGGGTCATTGAAATTTATGAATTTGGTGATTACTTCTTATTCGGAACTGTTTCTGGGGGATTAAATATTTTCCATAAAAAAAACAGACGTTTTTATAAAATCCCAATAACAAATCCAGATCTAACGTATTGGTCAACGATGGGAGCGATGGAAATAATTAAGGATGAGCTCCATCAATTTTGGATATTAGAAACAACGGGACAGCTCATCCGATTGAAATTTCCTGAAAATTTCTGGCAACGATTGCCAGAAGAGGAAGAATTGCTTTATGAAGTGGAAATGAAAAACAACCCTGAACTAAATATTTCATCTATTAGGCAAGGAGGTCAAGACTTCATATACGGTTTGCAAGCTCCCGATAAATTATCGAAAATTAATATCAAGTCTGGAAATTGGGAACTCCTTCCCAATCCAATTAAGGAGAAAATGATTTTTGGTTTTAAGTCTAAAGCAATAATGGAGCAGGGTTTTTTGACACATACGGCCAATAATAAGATCTTATTTTTTGATCATAAAAGATGGTATGCCAATCCAACTGATTTTACTATTGGTAACTTATTTTATATGCAAAAACAAAAAGAGCTTTGGGTTAGTACTAAGAGCGAATTGTTGATGTTTGACAATTGGGAGCCGAAAGAAAATCCGCTCCAATATAAAGATGCAAGTATAAAAATTATTAATCCGCAAGATATTTTCACTGCATACCTTCAGGATAACTCTGGCATCATTTGGATTGGAACAGGTGGCTATGGCGTTCATAAAATTGATCCTCGGTTGAGGAAAATCAAAACCTTTTTTAGTGGGGCTTCTATTGGTGCTCCCCCATTTATGGCCTCGGATGGTGAAATTGTATGGAGTACCCCTCAACTCAATTTGTCAAGAAGCACCTCGCCTTCAAAAGTTATTGATTTTCCGAGAGCTTCATGGTGGTTAGAAGACCAGAATGGTTCTACTTGGGTCGTTGGAAAAGATGCTCGCTCTCATCTTGCGATTTATCAAGTAGGTCCAAATTTTCTCCTTCAAAAAAAAGTTGAAATAGATTGCCCATCTGTTTTAAATCATACCGCTGTCATCGAAAAGAGTAACGGTATGATATGGATCGCATGTCCATTAGGGCAATTATATCGCTACGAAATTTCCACGGGAGATTTACAGAACTTCGAATATAAACATCTTTTTTATGGTGACTATGAATGTTATTCCATGACCAAAACCGACAATGGTCATTGGTGGATTGGAACATCCAGAGGATTGTTACATGGTATTCCTACTGCTGATAGCATTACCTTTGAATTAATACATTCGGAAGCTAATGGGAATAAAGGCTTACACAACCATCAAGTAGCCTCCTTACTCATTGATCCTGAGGATGCAAATATTCTTTGGCTGGGAACAAAAGGTGGCGGCTTACATAAATTGGATATTAAAAGCATGACTTTCACTTATCTAAATTCAAAAAATGGTCTTCCCAACGATGTAATTTATGGCGTGCTTAATGATGACGAGGGTAATTTATGGATGAGTTCTAACAAAGGAATTATTAGTTATAATCCTTCCACAGGAAAAATTCGAAATCTTACGGAGGCTGACGGGATGCAGAGTAATGAATTTAATACCTGGGCTTATGCCAAAGCGCGTACAGGAGAAATGATGTTCGGAGGGATTAATGGGTTGAATGTTTTTCATCCTGATGATTTACAGGAAAACCACGTCTTACCAAAACTACATATTACTGCTCTGGCTTTGAATAATCAACCTATTGCTGTCAACGACAGTTTGGGAATCCTTGAAAACGCCATTGAATATACTTCTGAAATTACAGTACCCTTTTATCAAAACAGTATCACCTTGGAGTTCGCAGCATTAGAGTTTACAGCGCCCTTCAAAAACCGTTTCAAATATTACCTTGAAGGCGCCGAACAAGAATGGGCGCATGAGGGTACTGATAACAAAGCTAATTACCTCAATTTAGCTCCTGGGAATTACACCTTTAAAGTAAAGGGATCTAATGGCGATGGCATTTGGAATGAACAGCTCACCGAATTAAAAATAACTATTCTTCCACCCTGGTATCGCTCTACCCTAGCCTACTCTGTTTATGCTTCTTTATTGGGCTTTGGACTTTGGCAAATCTTAAGATTCCAGAAAAGACGACAGGAACTAAAACACAGCGTAGCATTGGAACAAAAAGAAAAAGAGCGATTGAAAGAACTCGACCAAGCCAAGTCCAGATTGTATACCAATATCACTCATGAGTTCCGAACACCACTAACTGTTATTTCTGGAATTGCAGAACAAATGCAACCCAAGACCTCTGAAAAAGATAGCGTCATCATAAAAAGAAATAGCGACCAATTATTGAACCTGGTCAATCAAATGTTGGACTTGAGAAAATTAGAATCTGGTGTAATTCAAATACAAAAAACACAAGGTGACATCATAAAATACCTTCGCTATTTGACGGAGTCTTTAAAAAGCTACGCGAAGATAAAAGGGCTTTCTTTTCATTTTTTATCAGATGAAAAAAGTCTGTTGATGGATTTTGATCGAGAAAAAATAACACGTATCCATGCTAACCTTTTGTCCAATGCGATAAAATTCACACCAGAAGGTGGGAATATTTATATCCAATTAGCGACACAGAATAATCCATCTACTGAATTATCCGGTGACAACAATCTATTGATAACAATAAGAGATACCGGTGTAGGAATTCCAGCAGGTAAGTTGCCATATATATTTGATCGTTTTTATCAAGTAGATGATAGTTCTACTAGAAAAGGAGAAGGAACGGGTATCGGGTTGACCTTGGTTTCAGAGTTGATAAAAGCAATGAATGGAACCATTCAAGTAAAAAGTACCGTCGGCGAAGGATCTACTTTTACCATTTCACTTCCCATTACAAATGAGGCGGAAATGGAAACAGAAACTTCTTTTAACAAAATGACTTCTTCCTCAATGCTGGGTGCTACTTCCTCTTTTTCTGAAGTACCACAGGTCGAAGTTGTCAATGATTCATCCTCTACAAAACCACTGGTTTTGGTTGTGGAAGACAATGCGGATGTTATTCATTATTTGATTTCTTGTTTGAAAGAAAAATACACCATCGAAATTGCCATGAACGGAGCGGAAGGTATTGAAAAGGCGATTCAGCATATTCCTGAAATCATCATTAGCGATGTGATGATGCCCATCAAAGATGGTTTTGAGTTGTGCCAAACATTGAAAACAGATGAACGTACCAGCCACATCCCAATCGTTTTGTTGACGGCAAAAGCAGATATGGAATCTCGTTTAACGGGCTTGCAAAAAGGCGCGGATGCCTACCTAAGCAAACCTTTTCATCAGGAGGAACTATTAATCATTTTACAAAACCAATTAGCACTACGAAAAAAACTACAAGTCAGGTTTTCTTCCTTTGAGGAGGAAGCAAGGACTTCCATAGAATCGGAAGCTGTAGCAAAGCTGGAAATTGATCTAAAATTAGAAAATGCTTTTTTGAAAAAAATAAAAGACCTGGTAGAAAAAGACCTTTCTGACTCTGAATTTGGTATGCCTCAATTGATGCGTGGGCTAGGTATGAGCAGAAGTCAAATTTATAAAAAAGTAAAAGCGCTCACCGGGCACTCCCCTTCTGTTTACATACGATCTATTCGCTTACACCATAGTAAAAAATTGCTTCATAGCTCGGATTTAAATATCTCTGAGGTCGCTTATGAGGTCGGTTTTTCTTCCCCCGCCTATTTTTCCAAATTATTTCTAGATGAATTTGGAATTTCGCCAAGCGAGACTCACAAGTAATTGATAACCAAACATCTGCAGCATGTTCCTTAGCTACAAAGGAAACATATTTTATCACTTTTCCTCTTCCTAAATTCATATTTTATCTTATTGGAATCATGTCTTATCTGCCTCTGATGGTCTAGCCTCCATCTTTGCATCAACGATTTTGTAATAAAAAACTCAACAGAATTATCAGATGCAAAGAAGTCAAAAAGCAAGGATTG
>CAYTVR010000479.1:0-4193 GCA_964441245.1 uncultured Saprospiraceae bacterium
AACCTTTTTTTGGTATAGATCTCTAACGTTTCCTAAAGATGATATGTTCAGTCCATAGAATCGAGCCGATATGGTTCAATTCTTATCAGAAATGGTTAATATCTTTATCTTGTATCTCAACACAATCTTTCCCCTTGAAGAAAAAAAGTTATTTAAACCTCATCAAAAAACATTTGTGGTATTCAATTACAAATTACAATTAACTAGAATGATAAACTTTAGCTATCCTTGTGCATTGAATCAATATAAAACCACATTAATGAGAAACCTAACCTTACTCCTCATTTTACTATTCCAACAAAGCTTTGCACAACAACTTAATGATTGGGAAAATCCTGCTGTAATTGGGATCAATAAATTACCCGCAAGGGCGACCATGTATTCTTTCGCTTCCGAAGCTGATGCTCTGAAATTTGATAAGAAAAACACTTCAAGAGTACAAACACTAAATGGTACCTGGCAGTTCAATTGGTCTCCCCGGCCTTCGGCAATTCCTGCTGATTTTTTAGATCAAAAATTTAAAGATTGGACCAATATTCCAGTACCAAGCAATTGGGAATTAGAAGGATTTGGATTACCTATCTATATCAATTCAGGTCATCCTTGGGATCGATATGACTATCCAAACATTGGAGATGAAGACAATCCTGTTGGTATTTATAAAAAGACCTTTACTGTTCCTCAGGATTGGAATGATATGAAAGTTCGACTACACTTTGGAGGAGTTACATCTGCTATGTACGTGTGGATCAATGGTAAGAAAGTCGGTTACAGCCAAGGAAGTCGTCTCCCCGCAGAGTTTGACATAACTGATTTTTTACAAAAAGGAGAAAATACCATTATAGCGCAAGTTTTCAGATGGTCTGACGGATCCTATATTGAAGTACAAGATCATTGGCGATTAAGTGGTATTCATCGAGATGTGATGCTGTTGGCGGAGCCTAAAATTTCCATCAAGGACTTTTTCGTGAAAACGGATTTAGACAAAACATATACTGATGGTACGCTAATGGTTCGTCCAAAAATTGAGGCAGCTAAAGGGAAAAAACCAAAAACTACTCTAACTGATCTTTCCAAATGGGAAATTACCGCTAAATTATTTGAAGGAAAAGGCCAAATGATTAGTGAACAATCCATTCCGGTCGATGAGGTTGTCAAATATTGGTATAATCAAAGATGGGATGAAAAATTTGATTTCATTAATATGAAAATTTCAAACCCTAAAAAGTGGACCGCTGAAACACCTAACCTTTACACTTTGGTTTTATCCTTAAAAAATGATGCGGGCCAAATTACAGAGTCAAAATCATGTCGAATTGGCTTTAGAAAATTTGAGTGGGTAGATGGAATATTCACCGTTAATGGTGAAGCCGTAAAATTATATGGAGTCAATCGTCACGATCATAATAAAGATCATGGGAAAGTGGTCAGTTATGCGGATATGAAACGGGACATGGAGCTTTTAAAACAATACAATTTCAATACGGTAAGATGTAGTCATTATCCTAACAATCCAGAGTTTTATGATCTTTGTGATGAGTACGGTATTTATGTGATGGATGAAGCCAATGTGGAGAGTCACGGAGTACGTGGAGAAATCACCAATGATCCAGCATGGGCGAACGCATTTATAGATCGAGCTGTCAGAATGGTGGAACGCGATAAAAATCATCCTTCCATTTTTTCTTGGTCATTAGGAAACGAATCAGGACTTGGTGCTAATCATGCTGCCATGGCCGGTTGGATAAAACATACTGACCCAGAGCGAATGCTTCATTATGAAGGATCTAACGGTGGTGGTGGAAAGCTTTCTCCTCAGAGTAAAAACACGCCTACTGATCCCTGGGATTTTACAGATATGATTTCTAGAATGTATCCTACTCCACAAGAATTTAGAGATATGGACATGTCGCAAACAGGTAAAAAAGTAGTGATCTCCTGCGAGTACACTCATGCGATGGGAAATTCAAATGGTAGCTTAAACGAAATTTGGGACATTATTCATAGTAACCCAAGAATGGCTGGAGCCTACATTTGGGATTGGATGGATCAGGGTATTTTGGTTAAAGAAAAAGATGGCTGTGAGCAATATGCTTATGGCGGATATTTCGGTGGCGACCTACACAATGCTAACTTTTGCATCAATGGCATTATCAATTCGGATCAAACCGTAAAACCTGTAATGGAAGAATGCAAATATGTCTTTCAACCTTTTGTCTTCGAAAATTTCAAAGCTGAAAAATGGACTGTTGACGTTTACAATCGACGCCCCTTTTTGGACACCAAAAACGCAGACTTAAGTTGGGCTATTTTAGAAAATGGTAAGGTCATTGACCGAGGCTTAATCACTGACGTAGATTTTACTACAGGAAATAAGTTGACCATAAAGATTCCTAAAACAGTAAAAATTTCCGCAGGTAAAGAATACCACTTAAATTTATTTGCCAAATTAAAAAGCAATACGAGATGGGCACCAAAAGGCCATATCCTTGCGCAAGAACAATTTGATCTTCCAATACAACAACAATTCTCAAAAAAAATTAAACCTAACTTTGCGAAAAACGAGGCCATCACATTGAGGAAAGAAACCAGTCAATGGCAAATTTCGAATCCAAATTTCACGATCAACTTCGATACAAAAAGTGGGCAATTGACCCATTATAAAGCCAAGGGTAAGGCCTTAATTCAAGAAGCCATCAAACCTAATTTCTGGAGAGCCACAACAGACAATGATCGTCTTGGATGGAAAACACCAACAAATCTAGGCTTTTGGAAAAAAGCTTCACAAAGTACCCGCTTGATTAATCTTCAATCGGAAGAAATCAGTCCTTTTCATCAGGTCATCAAAGTAAAGCATCAATTAAATGACGGACAAGCTTCTCAGCAAACTCGATATGATATTTTTGCGGATGGTCGTATTGTAATATTGAATGAATTGACTGCCAATCCAACGCTTTCTGTTTTACCTCGAATTGGATTTCAAATGGGACTAGTCTCCTCTTTTTCAAATATCAAATGGCTAGGAAAAGGACCACACGAAAATTATGTGGATCGAAATCATTCTGCCTTTGTTGGAGAATACCAAAGTGCTCTAAAAGATTTCCCAACGACTTATGTTTATCCTCAAGAAAACGGAAATAGAACAGAGACTCGATGGGTTCAATTTTTAGATCAACAGAATCAAGGGATTCAGATTTCAGGAAATAGGTTTGAATTTAGTGCGCATCCATACACCAACGAAAATTTGGATCAAGCAACACAGGTTTGTGAATTGGAAGATGCTGGCTATATCAATGTCAATATTGACCATCGACAAATGGGTGTTGGAGGATTTAACTCTTGGAGCCCAAAAGCAGCTCCATTAGACAAACATAGAATAAAATCAGGAACTCACATATACCGTATGACCATCAGC
Source organism: uncultured Saprospiraceae bacterium (assembly GCA_964441245.1). Taxonomy (GTDB): domain Bacteria; phylum Bacteroidota; class Bacteroidia; order Chitinophagales; family Saprospiraceae; genus JALZUU01. The sequence goes on from CAYTVR010000479.1 coordinate 3,416, forward strand.
CCAGTGGGTTTTTAAAACAACCATAAAAAGAATCGAATGAAGTATGCCTATTTATTAATTTTATTGTTCATTCTTTCTTGTAAAGTTGCTCCTCCGTCGATTCAGCCAGATGCTCAATTACCACAGGCACCTGATGGGTTTCATTGGGAAGTGAATCCTGCATTTTCGGATGAATTCAATGAGGATGTGCTGAACAAAAAGAAATGGTATGATCGTTCTCCATATTGGAGGAATGGTAGACCTCCTGCGACCTTTCGAGCATCAGCTGTTAGCGTAAAAGATGGTTTTCTGCAAATCAAAAATCAACCGCTCATTCCTAAAACCGAAAAGTATCATATTGCCGGCGGAGCGGTAGCCTCGAAAAGTAGAAAGGGATTTTTTGGGTATTACGAAGCGCGGATGAAAGCGTCAAGTATCTCAATGTCTTCTACCTTTTGGATGAAGAATAAACCCATCAATAAAGATTGTCCTAGAGAACAAGATGAACTAGATATTGTGGAAGCCGTTGGCATGCAGAAAAGAGGAGGTGATTTGAATAATCGAATGAAATCCAATTCTCATATTTTCATCTATGATTGCAATGATGAAAAAACCGTTTTATCCGAAGGTGGTTCCTGCGAATTAGTCCCTCCTGCCAATGTAACTTTTCACAATTACGGCTGTTGGTGGGTCGATGAAAATACGCTTAAATTCTATCTTGATGGAGCATATAAATTTACGATTAATCCAAAAAAACCTTTCAACAGACCGATGTATATGCATTTGGTCACAGAGACTT
>CAYTVR010000480.1:0-4122 GCA_964441245.1 uncultured Saprospiraceae bacterium
TGTTTCCCAAAAGAGCACCTTCAATATCACCTCTAGGATGATGTTTTCTCTCAATTGCCAACGCTTTTATATAGGCTTCAATTTCTTTATCAGTTTGATTGGTATTGTTATAATACAGTGCATAAACCCAATAGACATAAACTAGCCTATCTTCTTCCAAATAAGTGTCGACATGTTTTTCAATTGATTGGATAGTATGTAATAAAGTATCGGCAGGAGCTCCTAAAAAAAGCTGGGCATTGAATATTTGCACATAAGCTGAAAAAATAGAAACATGATCTTCCATTTTTTTACAAACAACTATTTGCTCACGACAAAATTGAATGGCTTTAATGGGCCTACTATAAAAGTTGAGTTGAGCTAAGGAGGTATAGATTTCTATTATAGTGGAGTCGTCTTTAGTTGTCTTGATAAGATTCAACAAACTATCGGTTTGTTTTTCAACATGTTGTGCAGCAACTACTTGAAAAAGAAAGAAACAAAAAACGAATGACAATTTCTTAACCATGTTGTCAATTAGAAATCACTCTAAATGCTAATTGATTTTATACGCTGAATTCGATTAAAAGTTTTCATTACGCTTAAAAAGTTAGAAAACCTGTATGTTTACTTATATGATAATAAGTACTAAGGCTAGTATAAAATGTAATCAGATTTATACTTTGTTTTCAGGTTCTTTTAATGGTTGAGGAACTTTAATAGTATGTAGCTTTATTGAAGAAGAGCATTATAACCAAGCTTAGATAGAGCATGAGCGGTGCGGAGTGTTCAAAGCTAAGTAGCCTATTTCTCATGACACTTTTGCCTGAGTTGACAATCTATTTGGATCGTTTTTCTGGGTTGAGGATGAAGAATTTGCGTAGTTCCGAGGGGATGGGTTTTAGTGATTTTTTCATGGGGGGTGTTTTGTTTTGTAAGCTAGGAAAAAGTCTTAACTTAATGGTCATGGACATCCGATATATGTCTATGCATTCTGTAGGGAACGATTCGATTTTGGGCAGCTGCGCAGAATTGAATCGATAATCTTTCATTACGAATGGCACTATTCTATTAACTGAATTTGCTTATCTTTACTCAAATGAGGAGGTGAAACCTAAATCAGTAAGCTTAATTAAATTGACATACATTATGGAAAGAAACGAACATAACTCAACTTCAGAACCAGAAAATATTTCAAAAAAGGATAAAAGAAAATTGTCATCGAAGAATATTGAGAATTCAAATGATAGTATTAAATCAAAGAACAAGAAAAAGTCAATTAATAAAGCGTTACAAAGTAAAACACTTGATACCTTTCTGAAAAATCAGAATAAGCTGTTAATGAATTCTATTTCAATTGCTGATAAAAAAGCAGCAATTTTAGTAAAGCTAAATACAACTCTTGTTTCGGGTATGATTGTTTTGGAAAGTTACTTTAATACTAATGCTAATGTTAATCTAAGTCAATACATTATACCTTTCCTTATAACAGGACTCTCAATATCCTTATTATTTGCAATCCTAGTTGCAAAACCTTTCAGTTTTATTTTATACAGAATTTTAAATAAGGTGATAAAGGTTAATTATCCCAAATTAGAGGAAAACAATTTTTTCTTAATCGACAATATACCATTTGAGGATTATGAAAAGTCAATGGAAAAGGTCATGAATTCTCAAGAGCTCCAATTTGGTAATTTAACAAGATTCAATTATTTTATGAGTAGAAGTATTTCTCAGAAATTTATTTTATTAGAAATTGCCTATAGCGTATTTTTGATAACATTAATTGGAGTTCTAATTTTATATTTAGTATCAAAATTTAGTTAGTAAAAACACATTATAAATTATTAAAAATAAAAATTATGGCTGAAATTAGAAAAGAATACACTAATGGAGAACTTACTATAGTATGGAAACCTGCGAAATGCATCCACGCAGCAGAATGTGTAAAAGCTCTTCCAAAAGTTTATGACCCAAATAGAAAACCTTGGATAATAGCAGAAGGGGCAGACACCAAGGCATTAAAAGAACAAATAGGGAAGTGTCCATCAGGAGCATTGAGTTATTTCATGAATGGAGAAGAAAATAAAGAAGAACATTCACTCGAAACCAAGGTGGAAGTTTTGGAGAATGGGCCACTGCTTGTATATGGCACTCTAAGCGTAGTGGATAAGGATGGTAAGGCTGAAACAAAGAATAAAACCACGGCCTTCTGTAGATGTGGAGCTTCAGATAATAAACCCTATTGTGATGGTTCGCATATCAAAGCAGAATTTAAAGGTTAGTCTTACTTACAGGAGCAAAATACACCTACATCCACTCACCTCGTATGTGCAATCCTCGGCTACAATAGTTCATTAATGAAATATCATAGCAAGTCTCCAACACTACAACATTTTCACAGATGAAAAAAAAAATAATTTTAGCTTTACTTTTTATCGGGTTCGTAATTTTAGGAATCTATCTTTTTAATTTGGGGCAACGGCCAGACAGGGAATATCCTTCGTTTCCCCTTCAGCCCGAAAAAAATGCCGCAACTATTCATGACAGTATCCCTTTAAAGGATGTTGTAATCGCAGGTAACAATTGGGATGGAGTCATCACTATTTTCGATCCTAATACCTATCAAATTATAAAAAAAATAAGTGCCATGCCCGACCGGGAGGAACGGTTTGAAGAAATCTATTCCGGTCTTAAAAGAAGGCTTGCAGCAGGCGCTATTCGAGAAATTATTGGTGAAGGAAATGATCAATTAGTTGACGACATGTTTAGTTCAAACGATGGCAGGTATATCTATGCATCCAGACCAAGTTTCGCAGACGTTGTAGCCATCGATGTCAACTCGGGCGAAATTGTTTGGCGCACACCAGTAGAGGGAATTAGAGCGGACCATTCGGCCATATCGCCAGATGGAAAAATCTTTTTGGTCTCGGCTTCGACCGCAAGGAAGGTACATGCCATTGATGTTTCGACGGGTAAAATCGTAGGTAGTTTTGAATCTGGAGATCAACCCCATGAAAATACCTACTCCGAAGATGGTAAGAAAATATACCATGCCAGCATCGGTAAAGTCTATTTAGCTTCCCCAACTTTCGACTTTTTAAAAGGCGACCGTTGGTTTCAGATTGTTGATGCGGAGACCTATGAAGTCATTCGTCGTGTAGATATGAAGGAAAAATTGGAAGAGGCTGGTTTTGATTGGATTGATCGAGCGATTCGCCCTATGGCCATCACCAAAGATGAAAAATTTGCCTATTTACAAATTTCATTGTTCCATGGTTTTTTTGAATACGATATAGTGAATGATAAAATCACTCGAAAATTGGATTTGCCCGTTCCTGAGGTAAATAAAAACCTATCCCCTGGAGACCACCTTTTAAATTCCGGACATCACGGTATTGCGCTCAGTGGAGATGACAAAACCATTTGCGTTGCTGGTACAATGGATGGTTACATCGCTATAGTGGATAGGGAAACCTTTGAATACCATACCATTAAACTTTCTGATGACCCAAAAGAAGCTAAGCCATACTGGGCCACCTCAAGCAAAGATGGCACAAAGGCATATGTGTCTATAAGTGGTCTTGACAAAGTTACGGTGGTAGATTACAGCACCGGAAAAGTAGTGGCTGAAGTTCCTGTGGGTAACCACCCACAAAGAGTTCGGAATGGGCAATTGAGGTTGAAATAGGATTTCAAATTGTAAGATTGGTATTATTGATGATCATCAACAGAAAGAACTTTGGAAGTTTAACTTAGATATTACAAATCCAAGTAAGTCAAAAATAGTTTTAGAGAAAAGTTTAGATGAAAAATTTTATGAGCTTAAAGGTCATTACTTTATTGAAAAAACAAAAGAAATAGCCAAAGATTTTGAAAATGGAATTGATAATCCAAACCTAAAATTTAATGTTCAAATTAAAACAGGACAATATAACGGAACAGAGAATGACCAAGTTCTTGGTAAATCCTTAGTCAAAGACTTATACTACAATTTAAGAAAATAAAGTAATAGCTCTATTGGCCTAAATACAAAGGATTGTAAAAGGAAAAATAAATGTCACTACCCAGGAATAAAAGAAAAATAATCGTTGATAATCAAATTTATTATTGGATCGCAAAAGGGAACTTTGAAGTAATTAA
>CAYTVR010000481.1:0-4121 GCA_964441245.1 uncultured Saprospiraceae bacterium
AAAATATTCATTAGCCTCTTTTCACTTCTTTTAGTATTCAGTGCAGCTACACTGTCTGCTCAAGATGCTTCGCAAAGCAATAAAGACGCCAAGAAAGCTTGGAGCAAATATGCTACTGAAACAGATAGCGCCAAAAAAGCTGAATTACTAGCAAAAGCAAAAACCAGTATCGAAGCTGCTACGACAGGAATTGATGCTTTCGAAGGCAAAAGCCTTACTAAAGTTTGGTTGTTAGCAGGTAAGATTTATAACGAAATAACTAACAGCGAAGTGAAAGCAAGTTTATTGGATCCTAACTTTAAGGTGACCAATAAGGCAGCTGGTTTAAATGCATTGAATGCTTATACTAAAGCCATCGAAACGGCCACTAAAGGTTACTTCAAAAAGGAAGCGATTGAAGCTTTATCTAAACAAACATCAACTAACCTAGGTAACTTAGGATTGATTGCCTTTAATTCAGGCGATTATGCGGAAGCATTTACTAATTATAATGCAGTATTGACTCTAAAAGATTTGCTTAACGCAAATGGTAATGATAAGGTATTATCTGAAGAAGCTGACTTGAACCAACACATGTATTTGACTGCCATGAGTGCTATGGCCAGTGAGCAAGGAGAAGCGTCAAGACCTATTTTTGAAAAATTATTTGCTGCGAATTATCAAGAGCCTGGTGTCTATGATGCCTTATGGAAATTGAATAAAGAAGCGGATGAAGCTGCGGCTTTAAAGTATTTAGAAAAAGGACGAGAGTTATTTCCAGAAGATGAAGGTTTAAGAATTTCTGAGATCAACTATTACATGACCAACAACAAGTTTGAAATCTTAGAAGGTAAGTTGAAAGCAGCTATCGATGCAGATCCGACAAATGTATCTTTATACAATGCACTTGGAAACACTTACGATAACTTATTTCAACAAGAGCAAAAAGCTGGAAACATAGAAGCTTCTACTAAATATTTTGACAATGCTTTAAGCTTTTACAATCAAGGATTGGAAGTGGATGGAGAAGATTTCTTTGCACTTTATAATGTTGGTGTACTTTATGTCAATAAAGCGAATGGTTATGTTTCAGAAATGAAAGTTTTGGAAGATAAGGGTGATTACTCAAAAGCTGGATTAAGAGCAATTGAAGACTTAAAAACGAAAGCGGATAAAGAATTTGATACTAGCCTTCAGTTTTTCCAAAAAGCAGAAGCTTCTAATCCTAATGAGGTGAATACCTTAAGTGCATTAAAAGAAATCTATGCACGAAAGAATGATTTTGATACTTCAAATGAATTCAAAAAGCGGATGCAAGTTGTAGAAGATGGAGGAACGAATACTTCTTACTTTAAAGGTAAATAATTCGCCTTCTTAGAGAAATCCTGTACGTACGCATCTATGGACAATCATAAAATAAGATGAAAAAGCGACCAAAGGAAGCGTTGAATTTCATTTTTGAATGTCTATAAATACAGAATTTGTCTAAGAACCATAATTCGAAAGAATAGAATAAATTTGCTTTCCAATTCTGATTGGAAAAAGAAATTATAAAAAAGGAAGCCGGAATTGTTTTTACAATTCTGGCTTCTTTTTTTATTCCACATTTCTAAAAATATCTTACCTTAGTCGAGCCTATATTTCTAGTGAAAGCTGAATGCATCAAATGAATTTTAAGCTATTGGTATTTTACTTTTACAAGAAAAACGCTTTATCAGTTAAATTAAAGATCAACCGAAATGAGTAGAACAAAAAAACAATTACACAAAACACTTAAATCTTATCAGAGCTTTAGAAAAGTCGAAAGCCGCCTCATTGAGTTGCAAAAATTGATTGGTGATGAAAACAAAAAATTGACTGCTACCATCAAGCAAATAGAAAAGGAACAAGATGATATAAAGAAATTAGAGAAAATGAGTCTAACTTCTTTATTCCATAAAGTTTTGGGCAGCAAAGAAGAGCAGTTGGAAAAAGAGCGTCAAGAATATTTGCAAGTTTCTTTGCAATATGATGAATCTATAAAGTCTATCAAACTCTTAGAATATGAACAAGGAGTTTTAGAAAAGAAACGAGAGAAATTGGTTGGGATGGAACAACTTTTAGAAGAATTGATTAAAAAGAGACAAGAAGAAATCAAGGTAGATAATCCAAGAGCCACCAAACGAATTTATAGTTTGATGAAACAATCTGATGAACATCAACGAATGATTTTTGAAATGGGAGAGGCCATAGATGTAGGAACTCAAGCCCTAAAAATTTTAGACAAAATAGTTGGCTACTTGAATCAAGCTAAAACCTGGGGACAGTGGGATATGGGCGGACGAGGACGTCGAAGATCGCAATCAAGCTACATGAAACGTAACCAAATTGATCGAGCTAAAAACTATGCTTATAAGGCAAAATATGTTTTACAGCAATTTGAAAAAGAACTACGAGATGTCTACACTCAACAAGATTTTCAGTTGAATTTAAAATTTGATTCTTTTAACGGATTTACGGATATCTTTTTTGACAACTTAATAACAGATTGGTTGGTTCAACAAAAAATCCACAACACTTTGTCTAGCGTACATAATGTTAGAGATAAAGTGATTCGCTTGACTAAATCTTTGGAAATGGAAATTCCAAAATTGGAAAATGCTATTATCAAATTGGATGAGGATAGGCAGCAAATCATTTTGAATGCTTAGTGTATGTTTTATTAAAATGATAATCAGTCTTCATAATGTCCTGATGCTTTATTCATTAGTTTTTGTATGCGATTCCTAAATCTTTTAGGTTCCAATACAATCAAATCTGGACCATATCCTAAGATAACTCGTTCTAATTCAAAATTGAATTGAACTTTCAATTCAATGATTATTCCATCTTCTAATTCTTCGACAAGTTGTTGAGAAGGATGCATGGGTTTAGTCAAAATGTAAGGAGCATTTCTATTGAACACAAATAATTTCAGCTTCGCTGGAGCTTGACTTTTACTGACCGTAACACCAATGACATCTTTGTAATAAGTAACTGGATCGAGTATCTTATTTTCTAAATATTTAATTTTGGGAAGGATTTCAATATTCTGGATTCGATCCAAAGCTAAAGTGAGTATGTCCGAATTTTTACCTTTTACACCGAGTAAAAACCAACGATTATTATATTCTTTTAGTAAGTAAGCATGAAAGGCAAAAGCATTGGCTGTCTTTGCTTTAAACGATTGGTAAGTAATTTCCAAAACTTGTTTTTTCACAATAGCTTGATATAAGTTATCTAGAAATGATAAGCCTTTTAAATGTTCATTTTTTTCAAAATGAATGACCGGTTTTTTATTTTCTTTTTTTGAATATACGTGATCTTCCAATTTTTGAACCATTCCATCTAATTCCTTAAAATGTGAAAATCCTTTAAACTGTTTTAAAAAAGCGATGGCTTCATTTAGTTGTTCTAAATCTTGATTAGTAATTGGAATATTAGTGATACTGTAATCGGGATCTTCGTAGGTATAATATTTTCGATCCACAACAATAATGGGCGCATTATAACCCAGTTTGTCACTGCGCATCATCTGAATATCTGCTTGTACGGATCGTTTGCTAACCCCTTTATCAATGCCTTCATATTCGTACAAGGCATCAGAACAAGCATCGATCAAGTCTGTAAGAGTCCAACGTCTAAATCGATTTTGTAGGCATTTATCAATTGTTTTAAAGCGGATTAGCGCATTTCTATTTGCAGGCATGGTTTCTTATATTTTCCGTAAAGTAGATTTTTTTGGAAAATTAATCATTTATTTTTAACTACGCAAAAAGACTGCGCAGAAGTGCTTTTACTTTGTAGTATCAATTAGGAAAAAGCAAAATAAAATCAAAGAGTGATGAAATTACAAACTATTGAAAAAATGATATCGGAGGGCTTTATTAAGATGCAAAAACATCCTGTGTTGGATTTGTTCATTTATAATTATACTCCAAAGGCTCAATTTGAACGAGCGTGGAATGATGTAACGCTTCAATGTCGTGGATTGATCATGAACGCTCAAGGAAAGATAATGGCTCGACCATTTCCAAAATTTTTCAACTTAGGCGAAATGGAAAGTCAGGTGATTCCAGATTTACCTTTTGAGGTATACGAGAAAATGGATGGATCATTGGGCA
>CAYTVR010000482.1:0-4107 GCA_964441245.1 uncultured Saprospiraceae bacterium
CAATATCCAATATCCAATATCCAATATCCAATATCCAATATCCAATATCCAATAATGAGATACGAACGTAAATATAAAATTGAGGATTTAAATTTGGACGTGGTGCGTCAAGTGATTCGCAACCATCCAGCCTCTTTTTCTAAAATATATCCTGATCGAGCAGTCAACAATATTTATTTTGATACGCCTGCTTTGACGACTTATAGTGATAATGTAAAAGGAATAGGCGAGCGGCGGAAGTTTCGAGTTCGATGGTATGGAGCTAAAGACAATACGACCGAAAAAAATAATTTTGAGATCAAAATAAAAGAAAATGAATTAGGTCGGAAAGAGGTTCATCCTTTCCCTAATTTTGATTTAAAAAATTGGAGAAAAACGGGAAAGTTAGTCAGTCAACTTACAGGTAAAGGATTGACTTTAAATCCTGTTTTGATGAACGCTTATCATCGTTCTTATTATGGTACCAAAGACGGTAAATTCCGAATCACTATTGACTCTGATTTAAAATACTACCCACTCATTCATGGTGGAGCAAAATTGAACTATCAATTACGAGATCGAGGAATCATAGTAGAAGTGAAATATGAAGAAGCGATTCATGATGAACGAGAACGAGTCCTACCTTTTTTACCTTTCCGATTATCAAAAAGTTCCAAGTACGTTACCGGAATGATCATGAGGTAGTGCGATAGTATTGGAACTCGAATACCACCACAACACCTCAATAATTTGATGCTAAATCAAAACTTCGGACACAAAATAGATTCATCATCAAAGCTGCCTTGATACATCGCTGAAAATTCAATAGCGTTTTGACCTTGTTTGTGGGTCTTTAAGTCAGCGATATTAGCATCATAGCTTAATCCAAAAAGAACATTGCTAATTTCAAAACCTACCATAAGGATAACGGCATCCAATCCAAAATCTTCTTGATCATTCCTAACTGGTCGTACCCAAGTTCCGATTTGAAAAGCGTTGTTGTTAAAGTCATTCAGCGCAATTCTGATATTTGAGCCCGCGGTCATGGCCATATGTGGTCCTTGTTTGGTAAACAAGATTCTTGGGATTAGTGAAATTCGGGAGGCTATTGGAAACTGAACGCTTAATTGGCCTCCAAATTTCATATATAATTTACTATCGCTATTGATGTCTTCTTCTGTTTCGGCAGGAGGGTAAAAAGATAGTTGTGGCTGTAGAAAGTGATTTAGAGTAAAACCAGCATTGATACTTGTCCTTTTCTTTGGTCTAAAGATATAGTTCAGTCCAACAGAAAAATCAGAAAAAGCAAAATTGTTTTCAGGTAATACTTCTTGAGTGGCTAAACTAAAATCATTGAGTTGATTGAATTGGTCATCAAAAGTCAGTAACTCATAGTTGATATTTCTTTGCATGAGTGCTGCTTGGATCCCAAGTGTGATGAATTGTCTTTTATCAAAATCAAGTCCCTTATGAAAAGCTGCTGATAAGGCCAATTGATTGGTAATAAAATCAATACCATTGACTTTATCACTCAAAAAGACTAAGCCAATAGCCACTGCATCCTTGTATCGACTATCTAAGGTGACATCAAATCGAACATCTACTGAAGACGAAAAAGTGACGTAAGGATCATCTAAAACACCACGCCATTGATCTCGATAAATTCCTCCTACTCGATAACGACCATCAAAAGCACCTGTCAATGCAGGATTAAGGGTCAGGGGGGAAGCATAAAATTGAGTAAAATGCTTATCCTGCGCTAACATTAAAACAGCAGAAAAAAGAAAAGGGATGAGTAAAAGAAATCGTCTCATATTATTTTTGAATAAAGCTTCTAAGTATTAGATGGATAATGACTAGTTATTTATTTCAAACATTTCCACAATTGAAAGATTTGATCAATGGATTTAAATTCCATCATTTGTTAATTTTTTAAGGTCGCCTGCAAAGGTAAAGTTTCATGCGATATATTCCTTTGAATTTTAAATTTTATTTTTCCTCAAGGAAGTACGTTATTTTTCATAGTAGTTAAATTTTAGAGCCCATATTTTAGAATAATGCCTACTAAAAAACGGATATCTCTTAGCTTTATTTTCTTGAACCATACATGAATTCATTTTTAAATATTCAATGCATTGATAATCAAATAGAAAGAAGAAGTATTTGGTAATTGATTTTTTTTGATTAACTTGCTTCTGCTAAACAGACAAACAAAAGCTATTCCATTCAACAACTATCCATTATAAAAATGAATTTCGGTATTTGCCCTTTAAGTGTTGTACCTGTAAGAAGTAGCGCTTCTGACAAAAGTGAGATGATTTCCCAACTGCTTTTTGGTGAAGTAGTTGAGCTATTAGAGTCCAAAAGTAGTTGGACCAAAGTACGATGTATGTGGGATAATTACATCGGTTGGGTCGATCTAAAACAACTCAAAATTATTACCCAAAACGATGTGGATAGTTATAAAAATAATTATGCTCATAGTTTGGAATTGGTGCAAGGTGCGATGACAGAGGGTCATTATGTACCCATAACTATTGGAGCTACCTTACCGCGCTTTGATGGTCTTAAATTTAATTTAAATGGTTCAAGCTTTACCTTTAGCGGTCAAGCGATTTCCCCTCAAGAGATCGAACCTAGCGTAGATTTACTATTAAAAATAGCTCGAAGATATTTATATGCGCCTTACTTATGGGGAGGTCGTTCACCTTTAGGAATTGATTGTTCTGGGTTTACCCAAATGGTTTTTAAAATCATAGGGACACCTTTACCTCGTGATGCTTCACAGCAAGTAGAAGAAGGAGAATTGATTGACTTTGTTGAACAAGCACTTCCTGGTGATTTGGCGTTTTTCAAAAATCAAAAAGGAAAAATCGTTCACACAGGAATCATCATGCCTGAGGGACAAATTATCCATGCATCTGGACAAGTTAGAATTGATAAACTAGATCATTTTGGAATATTCAATGTAGATAAAAATAAATATAGCCATAAACTACGGGTGATCAAACGAATTTTACCTATCTCCATGCAACCACCGAAGCAAGAAGAACAGGAAGAAGAAAATCAAAACCAAGTTGAAATGTTCTAAAACCTTCAATTGGAGCCAATAAAAAATCCCTCTCGAAAATACATTCGAGAGGGATTCTTTATTGGTCAACTCTAAAATAATGGTTGACGATCTGATAGTCACATTACACTGCCTGAATGATATCGTATTGCGTTAAAATGTGTAAAGCACCCGCTTTATCTTTTGCAATTACGGCTGAACTTTTATCTGCAATATATCTTGCCAATTGTTTACAAGGTAGATCTTCAGATATGATTGGAAAAGCATCACCCATGATATTTTCTACCTTGGAAGCAACATTCTCCGATGGATTTTCTAATAAGTAGGAAAGGACCAAGCTTTCGCTAACAGATCCCACGATATCGCCATTGCTCATCACAGGCATTTGAGAAATATCATTCTCTTTCATGATTTCTAAAATGGATCGAACAGAATCATCAATTTTCACAGAAAGAAAACGTTTATCCGACTTTCTAGCGATAATGTCTTTTACTTTTAATTCGTCATCAAGAAAACCTCTTTCTCTCATCCACTCATCATTGTATATTTTTCCAATATAACGACTTCCATGATCATGAATAACGACGACCACTACATCATCCTTTGTCAATTTATCTTTGAGTTGATTGACTCCTGCAAAAGCAGATCCTGCTGAGTAACCCAATAAAATTCCTTCTTCTTGGGCCAATCTTCTACACATCAAAGCACCATCTTTATCACTTACTTTTTCAAAAAAGTCGATTAAACCAAAGTCAACATTCTTAGGTAAAATATCTTCTCCAATTCCTTCTGTAATGTAAGGATAGATTTCTTTTTCATCGAATTCACCCGTTTCATGGTATTTCTTAAATACAGAACCATAAGTATCTACTCCCCAAATTTTAATATTTGGATTTTGTTCTTTTAAATATTTTCCCACTCCAAAAATGATTGTTCCTAAAGTAATTGGAATAATAATATGATCAATTTTTTCTTCGGTCTGCTGCCAAATTTCTTTTCCTACGGTTTCATAATACACTTCTTTAAACTGAAATGCTGTATTAGTATTAATTAACCAA
>CAYTVR010000483.1:0-4049 GCA_964441245.1 uncultured Saprospiraceae bacterium
CTTTTGACTTATCCTCCTCATTCCTAATTCTTTTATCATTGTATAAAACAATTAATTCTTCCTAAATGCCTCTGAAACTTTTACATCGGGATGAAGCTTAATTTGAATTAACAAAAAACAATCAATATGAAAATTTTCAAAAAATATCTTTTAGTTGCTTTGACGCTTATGGTAGCCAATCAAACGGCCTTTTCTCAAGAGTGGACAGCATTTGGCAATGACTTATCATCAGATGAGCCTATTCTAGAAATGGACATGAGTGATGATGGACAAACTGTTGCATTAGCAAGTCCATTCAATAATAATAACGTAGGCAATCAGGGGAGCGTCAAAATTTACACTTGGGATGGCACTAACTGGATTCAAAAAGGGAATTCGTTTAATGGCGAAAATCCGAATGACAATTTAGGCTTTGCTGTTTCTTTGAATAGTGATGGAAGTAGACTGGTGATTGGAATTCCGAACAACGATGATTTTGATTTTGATGCAGGGAAAAGTGTTGTTTATTCCTGGGATGGTAATAACTGGCAACAAATGGGGAGCTCGATTTTAGGCGTGGGAGATGCTGATAAAAGCGGAAGTTCGGTCAGCATGAATAGCAATGGCGATATTATTGCCATTGGAGCATTCAACAATGGAGATAATGCAATTCAATCTGGCCATGTAAAAATTTTTCAATGGGAAAATTCAGATTGGGTACAAATGGGGAGCACGATTACAGGAGAATCACAAGGAGATCGATCAGGTTATTCGGTTGATTTCAATTCGGATGGTACTTCAATAGCTATTGGGGCAATTACTAATTCAGATGGTGGGAGTTCCGCTGGTCATGTCCGTGTGTTTGCTTATGATGGCACTGATTGGGTTCAGAAAGGAATCGACATTGATGGAACTGAAAAAGAAAGACTTGGTAGAAAAGTAAGTTTAAGTGGCAATGGAAATAGACTAGCCATAGGCGCCTCTATTAATTTTGATGATAATACTGGATTGGCTCGTGTTTATGATTGGGATGGTACAGCATGGCTACAAATGGGTAACGATTTTATTGGAAACAATGAAGGAGCAGAACTAGGTTCTGGTGTAGCGTTAAATGAAGATGGGAATGTTTTAATGATTGGTAGTCCAGGACATGAAGGAAGCTTACCAAATAATGGTCAAATTAAAATATATGCTTGGCAAAGTAACTCATGGGTAGAAACTGAAAGCATAGAAGGCACCTCAAATGGGAATAGATTAGGAATTGATGTAGATGTAAATTTATCTGGAGATTATGTTTGTTACCCTTCTTTTAATATCGCAAAAGTCTTAAAAAAGGACATGAACACTTCTAGCCATTCAATAGATGCGGAGGATCATTTAGAAATAAAACTGATACCTAATCCCACGACTGATCAACTGACGATAAATACACAGCAGGAAATTACTAAAATTTTGATTACTGCATTAAATGGACAAAGTTTATTAGAAACTTCCTTCTCTAATACCGTAAATGTAAATCATTTACCCGCAGGAATATATATTGTAAAAATCAAAACTCAATCAAAAACATTCGTGAAAAAATTAATTAAAAATCCATAACAAGGATAATATTTTAGTTATTAAATCACGCTCAATTCTTTCTTTAGAAATGTTGTCCAGCACTGAAAATAATTCACTAAATCCGTTTCCTAATCATCACACAAATACAAACAAAAAAAACATTTTTTTCTAAAACTATTTGTTTGATAAAATAATTTGTTTTAAATTGCATCATAATTACGAATAGAAGTTAATTCAACAAAACATAGTATTGAACACTATGAATAACTATGGATAGTTGCTGTCAACTTCATAAAAAAACTGTTAATCATGATCAGAGAAGACAGACTTCAACTTAACGAACGCTTCATTAAGGTGTTCCAATTATTGGAAGAAAGAGGCGACATTGTTTTAAATGACAGAAACGGAAAAGGTATGGGTGATTTTGCTCACAAAATCCTAGGTAATCGTGCTTATGGCCATATTGTCCGTGCTTATTTGAACCCCACAGATAAAAGAGTGATTGACTATCGGCAAGCCCGAATTCTTTGCGGAGAATATAATGTCAATGAATCTTATCTTATTGATGGGATTGGATCTCCATTTGGTATTGATTTACCAAAAACTAAAGGACATGGTGAATCTATTCATCATACCATTCGACCTAATATTCTTTTTACTACAGTGCAAGCTTTAGCTGGTTCTGGTGAAGATGCAGGGAGTACTGGTTCTGCAGTAGAAGACAATGAAATGTTTGCAGTACCTGGTATAAGCGGTAATGGATTAGTAGCATTTCCTGTAGAAGGAAATAGTATGAATCCTGTCATTTCAGATGGAGACATTGTTATTTGTCGAGAAGTAAGTAGCTTAAATGACATTAAAGACAATGAAATCTATGCTGTAAAAAGTAATGGCGCCCTTTGGGTAAAACATGTTCAACGAATTTTTAATAATCGTGGCCGTGTTCAACGTTTGAGATTAATCTCTGCCAATAATCTGGAATTTGATCCTTTCGAAGAAGAAGTAAATGAATACACTAGATTGTACAAATTAATTCGTCGGATTAGCGCAATCTAAGTTCTGAATGCTTCTAGTCTGATTTGAAATACGCTTAATGTTTTTGACTAATTCTTACTGATAAACCTTACGAAGCTATTTTAAATCAAAGACTACATCTTTAGCGGATGGATTTCAAGTTTATTTTTTTCATACGCTAACGCTTCAAAATTGATTTGGACATTTTTTAAATACTACACACTACAGTAAGACTTTAATTAGTGTCCAAATCAATTCTAAAATTCAAGTAAATCCTTTTGTTATTATTTTTTTCAAAAAAGTGAAATTATCTTTTTCACTATGCCATGCTATTGATTTTTGGAAAGGTTTTTAAAACGAAAACCATTGACATATTTTATTTGATACAAAGATTTAAGTGGTGTCCAAAAATTGGGTTTACATTAATCCTGAACACTACTTAAACAGATCCCTTTCTAAATTTGGCAACAAGTCTAGTACATAAAAGAAAATGAATTTGTTAAATCTATTTTGAATTGATCAATATGCATAAGATAAATAGAACAGAATTGAACAGGCGGTTTAAAGAAACTTACCACCTCTTAACTAAAAAAGGAGAGATCATCAAAAATGATCGACAAAAAAGTAAGTCTTGTTTCGCAGGAAAAATTGGAACAAAGGGACATATCATTGATTTGTATCTAAATGATAAACGAACCATCACCTATGAACAAGTCAAAAAGCTTTGTGCTCAATTTAATGTAAGTGAAGCTTTTATGTTTCAAGGCATTGGTCATCCTTTTGAAAAAAATAATTTACCAGATCCAGAAGAAAAATTAGCAATGGCCTTAGGTATTAATTTTTCACCTAATATTCTTTTTACTAATGTAGATGCATTTGCAAGCAATACTATTGGGGTAGATTTATTAGAAGAAAACGAACGTTTTCACATTCCTGGTTTAAAAGGAGATTTAGTCGCATTCAACATCAATGGAACGAGTATGTCACCAACCATCAATGCTGGAGACATGGTCATCTGTATGCCACTAGAAGATAAAGTAGAAATGATTGATGATGAAGTTTATGCAGTGGTTACCAATCAATCTGTTTGGGTAAAACGAGTGGTTAGATGTTTTGATCGTTTGCAAAACTGGACACATCTAAGATTAATCTCTGATAACAATGCAGAATTTGATCCTTTCATTATTGAAATATCAGAAGTCAAAAAATTATTAAAAGTAAAAAGGCGATTAACAGGTATGGGGTAAAACCAGAACTAAATTCAATACTACTTTGGCAGCTTAAAGAAATTGCATTAAATGTAAGTATTGAGTGGCGGGCAGCAGGAAAATTTACTGTCTGACCACTAGCGCTTGCTTAAGCCCAGAGGCTTAAAGAGAAAAGCCAAAAGGAGTTTCAATTTTCTAGCGTTTTTGTTTCCTTTTTTGGTCCCGTTAAAAAACGCATGCGGGTGAACCTTAATTTTACAAATCGAGTGATTTACGTTAAAAGTGGCG
>CAYTVR010000484.1:0-4009 GCA_964441245.1 uncultured Saprospiraceae bacterium
GATGCTCATTGTTTTGTTTTTCTTAGCTTTATTTAATAATGGTTTTGTGGGGGTGAATTTAGTTTTCTTTTTTTGACTTTCGTCAAATGATATTAATCAATACTTTTCTTGATTAACGAAATAGTAAAGGGGAAATGTCGGCTTAAAAAAAAATACTAGCTTCTTGATTTTTTCATCATTTCCTTCAATTCATTAATTGTCGGTTCCTTACCATTGATTTTTCTGTGAAGCATTGAATGGCAATTCGGGCAAACTGGAATTAAATCCTCTTTGAAATTAATCTTATATTTTTTTCCAATTGTGTGGATTGGAATTAGATGATGAATATGAATAAATCCTTTTCCAATTTCGCCATACCTTTCTTCAAAATTCAATGAACAAACAGAACAAATAGTTCCATGATATTCTAAACATTTAGTTCTTGCAATTGAACTTCTCTCATATTTATTTACGATAATTTTCTTTTTTAATCCTTCATAAATTTCTTTTGGTTCGTATACAGCCTCTGGGAAAAAATCATTTTGATAAAGGTCATTGAAATTGTTGTTTATATAAGATAATAAGGAATATTCATTTAATTTTCTTGGCCCTTGAGGAGCTGCTTTTAGTCCTTCTTTTTTAAGATTTTCTAAATTTAGTTTATTGTTGTCAACTTGGTCAATTAATATTAACCTCATGAAATTTCCTTCTATCGCTTTATAGTATTCATCTAAATCCTTCCAATATTCTCTATCATCTCTTATTTCACTTTTAGTTAAGTTTATTTCTTCGATTTTACATTTATACCTAATTGCCTTTAAGGGTCTTGTACAGTAAATGAAAACGGTATCTTCTTTTTGAAATTTAGTTTTTCCTTGTCTCCAATCAATGAACCCAAAATGCTCAAAAGAACTTGCGTGATCATACATGGATGAGTTTGCAGAAATTATCCAATTCATGGGCTAATTATTATTTTAGGTTTTCTTATGTATTGAATTACGTTGCTTTTGCAATTTCTTACCCCTCACCCCAACACCTTCCCCCGATTCAAAATCCCCTTAGGATCCATCGCCTGCTTCCACAATCTCATCAATTGAATTTCTTCGGGCGTACGGCAAAGCGAGAGGTAATCTTTTTTATGCGTACCAATCCCATGTTCAGCAGAGACAGAACCACCGATGGCTTTAAGTGGGCCATAGACCACCTTATTGATTTGTTTAATCAACTCTGGCGTTTCCTCACTTTTACCAATGATAAAATGAATATTCCCATCCGCCATGTGCCCAAAGGCAAAGGTGGTTTCGACTTGAGGAATTTGACGCAAGTCTATAATCATTTGATTGACACATGGGCCAATGTGAGCAATCGGTAAACTAATGTCAAAGTGTTGGTCATGATTGCTGAGTGTTTTCATGACGTGGACATCTTCGCGTATTTTGAAAAACCAATCTAGGTCGGACTGACTTTGAGTAAGCGCAGCATCGAGAATCATTTCTTTCTCAAGCGCGACTTCTAAAAGACTTTGCAATTTATTGAAATCCTGTTCTTGATCACCCCCTAAACTTTCCAACAAAACATAGTGATCGTAATCATAAGGAAGTGGTGATTTGACAGAAGAAGGGGGAGAAGTCTGTGCCATAAATGCATCTTTCCAAAATAACTCAAAACAACTCAATGTCCCTGCTAATCCCTTATCCATATAGCGAAGGAAGTCCACCACTTTATCATATTCATCAAAGGCGACGATGGCGCAGTTTCTACTTCTTGGTGCTTCCATTAGTTTGAGTACGGCACGCGTGACAACACCCAATGTTCCTTCCGAACCAATAAACATCTGCTTCAAATCATAAGCAGAATTGTCCTTGATTATTTTTTTCATGGAAGAGATAATCGTCCCATCCGCCAAGACTACTTCAAGCCCCATGACCATATTACGCGTCATTCCAAAACGAAATACTCGCATGCCACCTGCATTGGTTGAAATGACTCCCCCGATTTGGGCAGACCCTTTTGCGCCAAAATTTACGGGAAACATGAGGTCGTTTTCTTTAGCCTTATTTTGTACTTCTTCGAGAATGACGCCAGCTTGTACGGTTATCGTTCTGCTCTTCGTATCGATCTCTTCTATGTGGTTCATTTTTTCCATAGAGATGACTACTTCATCGCCTTCCGTTTCTGTGCTACCCACCATATTGGTCAAGCCACCATGCATGACGACGGGTTGATCGTGAGCATGACATATTTTTAGAATGGTGGAAACGTCTTCCGTGTTTTTTGGTAAGACGACTGCTCTTGCTGCTAATGGTTGATCCATTTTCCAGATGTGGACGTAGCGTTCTTTGACGGCATGGTCGATTAGGACTTTATCTTTACCTAGTGCTTTTTGTAGTGCGCTAATGACTGGGGATAGGGTAATGTTTTGTGTTGGATTCATATTCAAAAATAGGGAAAAATTTAACCACTAGGAACGCAAAGGAGGCACAAAGTTCGCAAAGGATCTCAACACAGGGTAGAGCTATTTTTAGAAATATTGCGAAAAAGATAAATTGTCATTTGTTTTTATCAAATCGACTGATCCAAAATAAACTGTTTTCATAAAAATGATTACCATGGAAAAGTTGCCTTAAGCTAAATTCCCCAAAATAGGTACATCCCGAACAAGCATAAATTATTCCCTTTGATTGTTTGATCTCTTTTATGAACTGCTTTTCTTTTTCTGTTAACTTAAGTTTTTGTTCATTTTCTAAATATTCCAAAAATACAACAGCTAAAAATTGGTTTGCTTTAGAAGATGAAATTAGTCCTTCTTTAATTTTTTTGTACTTCTTTCTTTTGAAAAACTTAATCATTCTTTTTGTAGGGCGAGTCATTTTTCCACTATAGCCACATCCAAATCCCACTCCTTTTTTAATATAAGGGTCTTGTGAGAATCCAAATAGAGGTAAAGAGCCCATAATAATAACTAGTAAGAGTCTCATAAAATACTTTTTTGTTAGGGTATAATTCTACTTGTTTAAATAAGATGCGATTTTATTTAAAAGTGCATATTATCCCTTTGTGAGCCTTGTGCCTCCTTTGCGCCCCTTGCGGTTAAAAAACCTAAAATATAATTCTTGCCAAATCAGAAAGTCACAGTTCCCAAACTTTCCCTACATTTACGCCAAACATAAAGCTCAATGAATATACCTAAAATTTACCGAAGAGGCTACCGAGTGCGCAAAGCATACTGGATAGGCTTCGTCGTCATGTTGAGTTATCTTCGTTTAGGATTACTTAAAAAAATATTTGGCGAAAGCTACTATAAGAAAAGAATTACGACCCTGCATCTGAAAAATGCCAATCGGATAAAGAAAGCCATTTTGCAATTGCAAGGCTTGTTTATCAAAGTCGGGCAACTCCTTTCCATCTTAACCAATTTCTTACCACCAGCTTTTCAAGAACCTTTAGAAGCCTTACAAAATCAAATTCCACCGCGACCCTATTCAGAAATCCAACAACGTATTTCCGCAGAGTTAGGGAAGTTGCCGAAAGAGTTATTTCAGCGTTTTGATGAAACGCCTTTGGCTTCGGCTTCGATTGGGCAAGCACATCGAGCGGCCTTAAAAGACGGAACCGAAGTGGTAGTAAAAGTCCAACACGCCAATATCGAAAAAGTAGCCCATATCGATTTGGAAATCATAAAGCGACTCACTCGAATGGTCTCGTGGTGGATGGATATCAAAGGATTGGATTTTGCCTATACGCAAGTGCGAAAAATGATCGAAGAGGAACTTGATTTTCTCCAAGAAGCAGAATCTATGAATACTGTTCGCGAAAATTTAAAAGAAGAAGAAGGCTTTTTAATTCCAATGGTTCATTCCGGATTTTCGACGGAGCGAGTATTGACGACTACCTTTCATAAAGGCGTAAAAATTAGTGATGTCAAACAATTGGAGGATTGGGGAATAGACCGAAACGACTTGGCCAAAAAATTGATTCATGCCTATTGCCAGATGGTATTTGAAGATCGCTTCTATCATGCAGATCCACA
>CAYTVR010000485.1:0-3999 GCA_964441245.1 uncultured Saprospiraceae bacterium
AAAAATAGTTGGTTTGATTGGCATCCAAGGAGATTCCATAATCATGTCTTTAACTACGCCAATCACTTTATACGAGTCGTCGTTCCATACAATTGTTTTACCAACAATATCCGTTAGTGCTGTTAGTTTGACTGCAGATTCATTCAGCACAATGCTAGAAGTATCTGTTGAAAATTCTCTCGAAAAATCTCTTCCTTCTAAAATTTCCCAACCGATTGTCTTTCCAAATTCATGCGAGCAGGCAACAATTCCAAAAATAGGAAGCGCTTCTGGATCAATTCCTTCCCATTTAAAACCAATTTGATTGGACCATATTGAAGTAATGGGACTAGAGGAAAAAGCTGCCTCTTCCACTACGCCAGATTGCATTAAGGAAGTTCTCACTAATTCTTCTTTATCTACTATTTCATTATTGGTATGGAATTGAATGATGCCTTCTCGGTCATATCCAATAGGACGATTCTTTGCATGATTAATTTGTTGGAAAACCACGATGGTTCCAATGATTAGAGATACGGAAACAATGAATTGTAAGGTGACCAAAAACAATCTTGGAAGGGTAGACCAACGTCCAGTTTTTATTTTCCCTTTCAATGCATTGATAGGTTTAAATGAAGACAGATAAAAGGCTGGATAACTACCTGCTAACAAGCCTGTCAAAATGGTAAAGCTCAATAAAGCCATCCAAAAAACAGGATCGGTCATCGGAAGAAATAATTCTTTATCCGCTAAATTATTAAATGCGTTCAATGATATTTGTACCAAAGCGATGGCAAAAACCATGGCCAAAAAAGTAATCATAAAAGATTCGGTCAGAAATTGCCAAACCAATTGGTTTCGCATAGAGCCAATGGCTTTTCTAATACCTACTTCTTTGGAACGACGTTCTGATCTTGCGGTACTGAGATTCATAAAATTAATACAAGCTAATAACAAGACAAATACACCAATGATGCCAAACAGCCAAACAAACTGAATACGACCGCCTACATTTATACCTTCTTTGAATTGCGAATATAAATGCCATTTTTCCATTGGAAAAAGAAAAGCTTCAGGGTTTCCATCTTGGTTATGCACCTTTTCCATATCCCGAATCTTAGCACTCAAATCATCTAGGTTTGCTCCTTCTTTTACTTTTGCAAGTAATTGATACGAATGATTTCCCCAATTATCTTGAGAACCACTGACCCAAGGATTGGCATTTAAGTAATATTGCCAAGTGGTATAAAACGATGCATCTTTTAAACTACTATTACTAGGAATATCTTTGAAAACACCCGTAACTTTTAAATCATCTTCCGAATCAAATTTTATAATTTGGCCCATAGGATCTTCATCACCAAAAAGGGCATCTGCAAGAGATTTTGTTAATATAATAGAGTTCGGATGCTTTAAAGCCTCTTCATGTGTTCCCGTCAAAAAATCTAAAGAAATGAGCTGGGTAAATTCTGGCTCAACATGCATCCCTTCTTTCAACAGACGGTTTTCACCAAAAGTCAATAGATGTTGATAATTCCAAGAAGCCATTGAAATTTGATCAAAATCTGACCCATAATTTTCTCTAAGAGCTGGTGCCCAAGGCTGTGATATCGCTCGTCCAGCACCTAAGGAACCGTTAAAAGTTTGAAATAAATACAATTGAGCAATTCGATCATAATCTTTATGATGCGTATTAAAAGTTAATTCATCTTGCACCCAAAGCCCAATCATCATGGCAACAGCCATACCAATTACTAAACCGACAATATTAATTAAGCTAGTCACTTTATTCCTTAGAAGATTTCTCCAAGCTATTTTAAAATAATTCTTAATCATAATATTGGTGTTGAAGGATTAAAATAAGTAATGTTCCAAAAACGTAATTAGTCGTTCTTTAAAGTGTCTATCGGATTAGCCATGGCTGCTTTTACTCCTTGAAAACTAATGGTTAAAAACGCGATGATCAAAGCCACTATTCCTGCTAGAGCAAATGTCCACCAAGGCATATTAATATGATAATGAAAATCTTCTAACCAATTGGTCATAAAGTAATAAGCAAATGGTGTAGCAATCAATAAAGCAACTAACACTAAAACCAAAAAATCTTTTGATAAAAGACCCACAATATTCGAAACGGTTGCACCCAATACTTTTCGTATGGATATTTCTTTCGATCTACTTTCTGCTGCAAAAGCGGCCAATCCAAATAAGCCAAGACAAGAAAGAAAAATAGCTAACAAGGTAAATGCATAAATTGACTTGGCCATTCTTTGATCAGAAACATAAGCTTCCTGAAGTTTATCATCAATGAAAAAATAATCAAAAGGTTGATTAGGATTTATGTTTGTCCATTCTTTCTGAAAACTTGAAATGAGCTTTGGTAAATCATCGGTAGAGACTGAAGCAACCAATTGACTGGGTTGCTCTCGTGGCATCCAAAGAAAAATATGATTCATGACTTCTCGATGTAAAGTAGAGTAGTGGAAGTTTTTGACTACACCGATGATTTTAAAGGTAGTTAACTCGTCATTCCAAGTCCGATAAACATTTTTATTGATCGCATTTTCCAAGTTATAACCCAAGCCTTTCATTAGCTTTTCATTGATGATGACTGATCTTACTGTATCCATTAATCTGTCACTATTAAAATGTCTACCGGCCAATAATTCGAATTCCATCAAAGGCATATATTCTGGATCTACGGTACTCCTTAAGACGTAATTCGAGACATCCAAGGTTTGTTCTTCCCCATAGACGGTCATATCACTTACATTTGGAGAACCTGGACTGGTGGAAGTGGCTGCGACTTGTTGTACGTTTTTTATCGTAGAAAACGACTCCTTTAATACTTTGTGATTTTTCGCAGCAGCTGAAGTATTGAGCGGAATAACTAGCTTAGCTTCTGTATTAAAACCAAGCTTCTTTTGTTGTATGTAATTCATTTGTTTTTGAATCACCAAGACACTTTGTATCAAGGCAATGGAAACAATAAACTGAACCACCACCAAACCTTTTCTAATTTGTTTCGCAGAATATCGTCCTCCAATATTTCCTCTAAATATTTTAGCTGGACTAAAAGAAGATAAATAGATCGCAGGATAACTCCCCGCAATGATAGCAGTAAATAAGAGAATGCCTAACATCCAAATCATTAGTTGATGATCTTCCCAAAAATATAAATTTAATTCCTTACCAGATAAATGATTAAAAAACGGCATGGCCATTTCACCAATTAAAATAGCTAATAGGAATGCAATAAAAGTATAGACAAATGCTTCCACTAAAAATTGACGAGAAAGCATACTTCGACTTGCGCCAATCACTTTTCTCACTCCAATTTCTTGCGCTCTATTGGTTGCTTTAGCTGTAGAAAGATTCATGAAATTGATACAAGCAATCAACAAAATAAAAATAGCAATCGCTGCAAAAATATAAATAAAGGTCATATCTACTGATGGAGTAAGTTGTCTAATCGCTTTAGACTCTAAATGAATACTCGCTACTTTTTCTAGATAGAAGTTTTTTTCAATTCCATACTCACGTAGTTTTTTACCTATTTTTTGTTCTATTAATGCTGGAAATTTGGCGGCTAAACTTTTAGCAGAAGCTTCTGGATGTAGTAAAACATAGGTATGAAAAAGGTTATTGCTTGCCCATTCATTCGTCTTATAAAAATGAGTGCCAATAGCACCACTATTCATGTTCATGAAAAAATTGCCAGGGATATGTGATGCGAATTTTTTATTATCAATGACGCCTGTAATCTTGTATTCGTCCTCACTCCATTGATCTCCAATCTTAATGGTTTCATTTATCGGATCTTGATCCTTAAATAATTTTGAGGCCATTTCTTTTGAAATCACAACCGTGTAAGGAGTATTTAAAACACTATGAGGATCTCCTTTAAGAAATTCATAATTGAAAATTCTAAAAAAAGTGCTATCCACTAATAATCCATCTTTTTCAAAAAATGCCTCACTGTCATACGTGACTAAATGTTGTGCTGCATTGGATATTTTT
>CAYTVR010000486.1:0-3971 GCA_964441245.1 uncultured Saprospiraceae bacterium
ATTCTGCCAATACTGCACCTAAGGAATGACCTGTAAAACTCATTTTAGGCACTTTCCCATATTGGGTTTGAAAAGAATCGCGAACTAAATAAGTAAATGCTTTGGCAGCTAAATATTGATCTTCTGGAAGTTTACCTTGGTATATTTGTAAATCATCATCTAGGTCTCTGACGGTATTAAGCATCTTTTTAAGTGTGCTGATGAAACCTTTCTTTTCTTCCTTTTCAAAGGAAAAAGGATCAGTGCCTCGATGCGCAATAACTAGTTCATTGTTTTTCTTATTTCGAAATGCAGTACCATAATATCCTCCATTGGCTAGTAGACCAAAAACAGTTTCTTTTAGGAATTGATCTAAATTTTCTGTTTGGGAAATGGAAGAGAGTTTTTCTAGATTAAGTTGGAAACTTTGGGCATTTTCTTCTTCAAAAGCCAAAAATATTTCCCAATTATCTGGAAGCGGTTTGTCTTGTAAATCTTCATAAACTGCTGCACTTAAGCTGGCGTATTCATAAGGTGAGACAGCCGAATATTTAATATTTTTCTGACAAGAGAAAAAAGTAAATAAACAGATTGTGGAGACTAGGATGATCGTCTTTATATTCATGATTACTGTGGTTTGAAACTTAGTACATTGTAAATTAAGTTTTTTAAAAATTTGGTCGAAGCTATTTTGAACATTGACAAGGCATTTTATGAAGCAAACCTCCTTGGTTAGCTGATTAAAATAACGCAGCTCAATTTTTAAAATAGACCATCAAAATTTAAAGTTAATTAGTTTACAATGTACTTAGTCAGTCAACTTCCGTCAAGCTCTCTTTTGCTTGGAATCATTAATACGACGTTTGAAGGCAATAAATTGTTACAAAGGACGATTTTTCCAGCAGAAAGAAAAAATAATAACTGTATTTATTCCAGTCCCAGTTCCGTTCTATATTTTTGATCTGCTAAATTATTTTTACTCCAATAATCCAATTGAATCGTTTTCTTTCTAGTTGCTTTAGTGGATAGTGTTTGCTTATTAGCGCCCCAACCACTACTGTAGCTTTCTTCCCATCCAATGATTTTATGTGGAAATGCTTTTTCAAATTGAATACTTAAACTTCTATCCATGTTTTTATAATCAATGCGATATTGCATTTTCGAAGCATCGTTTTCCATATTGATTAAGCTAGCTGCGGCAGATTCAACTTGAGTAGGCTTGTGTTTTAAACGTGCATATAGACTACTTGGAATTAGATCAATATTTCCCGTTGGAAGGGTACTGGGATTGATTCGGATTCTATTCCAAATTTCATCCTCTAGAAGAGTCTTTTTTAATTGTATGACTTGATCTCCTTCTGATTCAAAATAAGAATGTAGTGTAGAACGGTATTTGTTTTTTTCAAGGTTGATTTGTTGAAAAGTATGCCCACACCATTCTTGAGAGGAGGTCGTCGTCTTAATCGTGTTCGGATATTTATTGATTTCTATTGGTGTGAAAATCGATTGCATGGTGGAATATGGATAAATACCCGTATTGAATTTTCTGGTGGCATTTAATTTTAAAACAGACATCTGATCTTTAGAATTATTTTGTGCATTATCGAATTTGACCTGTTTTGATTTAGAAAAAGGTTCAGTGACAAAGACCAAAACAGCATTTCCTGGATGGATTTCACCATATCGAGCTTGTTGTAAATCAAAGCTTGTAATTTCAGCCAATCCTTGATACCAATATTTGTTAAAAGCAGGATCTTTTATTTCTTGTTTTACCTTTACGGAAAAAGATGGTGATGTTGAAACCATTTGGCCTTTGTCGTTCGTACATTGACAAAATAATAAAGACAAAAAGGATAAGGTACTGAAGTAACGAAGCATATTTTTCATATAAGTGATTTGATTTTTTTCAGGTTGAATCTTATTTATAAACAAAAAAACTAGAAGTAGTGTTCATCGTTTCTTTATGGTGTTTTTGATCATTTTAAACAAGTATTCAACTTTGAGCGCTAGAATAAAATTAAATTATAAGCGAAAATTATTTTAGCAAAGCATTAATCTTTCCTCTTTTATCGGGTTTAGTTCTTACTGATAGTTTTTATTTCAATAATACTTGATAGGCTTCATTGTATGATAAAGTGAGTTGCTCATTTGAGGGTGATTTTTTTTCATTGAATATAATTTGTTTAGTATCACCTTCGATTAAAATTTTTCCAGGACCAAGTTCGGAGTGGAAGGTTAAAGTAATAGGATTTAGTTGAGAGAATTGAAATTTTTGACCAGCAAATTCTTTTTGATTCAACAATAAATAGCTTGCCGGAGGAAGCATACCCTCTATTTCAAATAGTTCTCCAATGTAGGATTTTTCCATTTTTTTAATTGTGAGGTACCAAGAACTTTCATGTCCACCAAGTAAATAAACACCATTAAGGTTAGGTATTGATTGATTCTGATTGTTAGTAAATATATTGTTGGGTGTATACCTTAGTTCATCTTTGTTGGCTTGATGATTACAAGAAATCAATAAAATGAGTAGAAGGAGTGTGGATAGTTTAAGTAGCATTAAGTTTGATTTTTTGGGTAAAATAATATATCTAAGACAGGCAATTTCTTAATGACATAAGACTTTGCTGTGTATAAATGTACTATTGTTTCCATATCAAATGGTAGCAATAGATGTTTGTAGCTGTTAGCAGAAAGGCTACAAAGTTTCTTGAAAAGCTTTGGTGAACGTTTTAAATAGACATTAAATAACAAATATACAAAAAAAGGCTTCCAATTTAGGAAGCCTTTTTTGTTTATGGGTAAAAGACGGGATTTGAACCCGCGACCTCCTGAACCACAATCAGGCGCTCTAACCAACTGAGCTACAATTACCGAATTAATTATTTTACAAAAGATTTAAATAGAATCTCTCAAAATTAATTGCTTTTTTAATAAGCGATGCAAAGATAGAAAAGTTCCCGACTTCAGGCAATATTTTTTAAAAAAAATAAAGAAAGCCTAAAGAAAAGATCTTTTTATTTTTTCAGTCAACTTTAGCCTTTTTTTTCTAAAGGATCCTCTTCTAAGGTAAACTCTCGTGTAACGGGATTTAAAGGGGTATCGATTAGATTTCCTTTTAGGTCTAGGAGAGATAAAGTAATGCTATTTTTACCCATAGGAAGCCCTTCAATATAATAAGGTTGCCAAGTCTTGATCATATGATCCTCTCCATTAATACTGGCTTTTACCTGATATTTACCCTCCAGAGGAGCATTAGCCGTAAAAAAATCTAACATTACCTTCTTAGTTGCAGTGCTTCCTTTGTAAGTTCCTTTCGGACGACTGTAGAAAAGCATTGGAGTCATGACATCAGCAGATGCTGTGATTGTATTGTCTTTGACAGATACTTTTTTGACTTGATGTGCTGCCTTAGTCTTAATACTTTCATGATAAGAACGAGATAAAAAAGCCAAGATGTGATGTTCTCCATCTTCGATTTCGTAATCAAAGGTATTGACATATTTAGCAGCATAAGGTTTGTTATCGACAATCAAGTGAATGTGTTGACCTTTGCCAGAATTGGCACACATTTTTTGAGGTGCATCTGAAGTTTGTTCTCCCAGTTTGTATTGTTCTCCGGCTACATCGAAGGTGAATTTTCCATTTTTATAATCCATGGATTTCATCTGAGCATCTAAGAATGCTGGAGATTTGGTGAAGGGAGTTAGGGTGTATTTTTTAGCGACCTCTATTTTTTTAACTTCTGGTTTAGTGGTATTGGTATCACTTTTACAAGCAAATGTAAAAACGCTAATTGCGAAAATAAAAAGGAAATATCTCATGACTTAGATTTTAGGTGAATATGGAATTTGATCAAAAGTAAGCATAATCAAAATATAATAGCCTCTCCAATTGTAAAAATAAAGCCATTTAATAAAAATTAACCTTCTTCGACAAATCCTGTGGACATTCATAAAGTGAGATGAATAAGCGACCAGAGGAAGTGTTGA
>CAYTVR010000487.1:0-3947 GCA_964441245.1 uncultured Saprospiraceae bacterium
TGTGCCAGTGACTTCATGATCAGTGTGAGTAGT
The DNA here is from genome assembly GCA_964441245.1 of uncultured Saprospiraceae bacterium. Classification (GTDB taxonomy): domain Bacteria; phylum Bacteroidota; class Bacteroidia; order Chitinophagales; family Saprospiraceae; genus JALZUU01. Next base: position 34 of record CAYTVR010000487.1, read on the forward strand.
ATAGATTTCAATAACCAAAAACTGACCAATGCTGGTTTTGGTGTAACTACGATTGATTTGGCCGCTTATGGCGAAAATGTAGCTACCACAGCAAATGGCAATAGTTATACTTTTTTTGATGGAACTTCTTTAACAGCGCCTCAAGTCAGTGGAGCAATCGGTTTGCTCTATGCTGGCTGTTCTTCTTTAGCCGCTTTAGCGAAAACTAACCCACAGGCAGCTGCTACGCAAGTTAAAGATATTGTATTGAATAGCGTCATTCCCAATCCAGAACTAGAGAATATTACGACTACTGGTGGACAACTCAATATCAATCAATGCTTTGTGGAATTATTTAACGTCTGCGATTTTTCAGGATGTTATGGGCCCAATAATGTACAAGTTGAAAATATCGATAACAATAGTGCTACTGTTAGTTGGGTATTAGATTCAACCAATGTGGCCATCAACATGCGATATCGACAGAAGGGCACCAGCAATTGGAATACCGCAAATTCGACAAGCAATAATTTTGTTTTAAATAACTTACTGCCTTGTCTCCATTATGAATTTCAATTACAACCTGAATGTGTAGACAATCAAGGAATTTTCTCCATAAGCTATGAATTCAAGACGACGGGATGTTGCATCGCTCCGACCATAGGTACTATCAGTACGTCTAATGGAATCACTCAATTGGAATGGTCCAACATCATTTTCGCTGAAAGTTATACTTTTCAATATAGACCACAAGGAATATCTGAATGGGATGAATTATCCGTGATGGATACCATTGGATTCTTGACCAACCTTGAACCTTGTTTAATTTACGAGTTGAGGGTTCGTACCAATTGTCTCAATGGTTTGATGACGACCTTTTCAGCAATAAGAGAATTTTCGACAGAAAATTGTGGTGGATGTTTAGAACTAGCTTATTGTCCGAGTGGGCCAAATTTAGCAGGAAATACTTGGATCAAAAAAGTAAAAATAGGCAACATCAATAATAGTTCGGCCAATGAAAATGAAGGGTATAGTGATTTCACTTCTTTCTCAACAGATTTGATTTTGGGCTATTTTGAGATCCTAGAAATTGAAACCGATTTCAATTTTTTTAGTTCTAATTCTATTTTTAATGTTTGGATAGATTATAACCAAGATGGAGATTTTGAAGATAACAATGAATTGGTGTACAGTCCTTCAAGTCCAGGATTGAACAAGATCAGTTTTATCATTATTCCCAGTGATGCTTTGGAAGGTAGTACCCGAATGAGAGTCGCAGCAAGAGAACAAGATTACTCGTCATGTAGCTTGGAAGGATTGACTGGTGAAGTAGAAGATTACTGTGTCTTTCTTACTGCTTCTGATGCTTGCTTACGTCCAGGTAACATTCAGATTTCGTCAGAAGAAAACGAGGTTACTGTCAATTGGATTAGTAGTAACAATTTTAAATTTTATCGTTTGCGCTATCGATCTATTGGTGCTCCAAACTGGCAACTAGATACCGTTAACAACTTAACTCATACATTAATTGATCTACTTCCTTGTACTGATTATGAATTACAAATCCAAAATATATGCATCTATGGTTTTAGCCCTTTTACTACCTCTCATTATTTTACAACAAAAGGTTGCGGTACATGCCTAGATGGAGATTATTGTATTCCAGATTCTCCAGTAGCAACCTTTGAATGGATAGAAAACGTTAGCTTCCATACCTTATCCAATACGTCTGGTTCAAGTGATGGATATACGTTTTTTAGTGATTTTAGTCCACAAGTCATACGCGGCGAAAGCTATCCATTTACACTTAGTCCAGGATTTGCAACCGCCTCTTTCGAGGAATATTTTCAAATATGGATTGATTATAATCAAAATGATCTTTTCGAAGAAGAGGAGCTTGTTTTTGATCCAGGAATGCCAAGCACCATGGCTGTTAATGGAAGTATATTAATTCCCAATACTGCGCTTTTAGGATCGACCCGCATGCGGATAAGTATGAAATATACCAATCCTTCCATGCCCTGTGAAGGTGATTTTGATGGAGAAATAGAAGATTATTGTATTAACATTGCGGACAATGAAGAAATCGTTTGTCAGGCACCAGAAAATTCATTTGCTTCTATAGATTATACCAATTTCTATAGTGAAATTCAATGGTCATTAGTTCCAGAAAATGTAGTCCATCATTTTCGATATCGAGAGAAAAATACGAACCTTCCTTGGAATGTTAACTTTGTAGATACTTCCTTCATCCAGTTATATGATTTGCCCGAATGTGTTGATTTTGAGTATCAAATTCGAACTATTTGCGCAAATGGTTTGAGTGTTTATTCGCCCTTGGCTTTTTTCCAAAGTTACTGTCTATTCACCTCCAGTTATTCAGAAACATCTAAAATTGGCATTAAAATCTATCCCAATCCTTTCCTTACGGAAATTAATTTAAAACTAGATGATCCGAGTGATACCATTCTATTGGTAGACATTTATGATATCAGCGGAAGACTAGTTTTCACTCAATCCTTTGAAGACGGCTTAGGCCCAAAAGTCATTGAGCCGCAATTAAATGCAAATGGTATTTATATTTTAAAAATAAAAAGTAAAAAAGGGAGTTGGGTTCGGAAGTTGATGAGGAATGACTAGGAAATCAACAATAACTTAAGTTTTATAATATCAAAATCGTAATGGAACACGGAATTAACACATTGCGCAGATCGCGCAGATTTTCACGGCTCATGCGCCCTTTGATCGCGGGGTAATCTGGGTAATCCGCATTATCTACGTTCCATTCTTATTTTCAATATAGAGATTGTCAATCCAACATGAAAGACTAATTTCTTCACAAGTGAAGAAATTAGTCTTATTTAACACGAAGCAAATCAATATAAAAAACGAGATCTGCTTTTTCTGGAATCTTTGGTGGACGACCGGCTAATCCATAGGCCAATTGATAAGGGATAAAAAGGATCACTTTTCCTCCTTCTTTCATCAATGGGATTCCCTCATCCCAACCATCGATCACTGTACCTCTACCTACAAAGAATTTAAATGGAACTCCTTTTTTAAACGAGTTGTCGAAATTAGTACCGTCACTCAAAAATCCCGAATAATTGACTTCTACCACTTTACCTTTGGTCGCTTCTTTACCGGTACCTTCTTCTTGCATTAGATATTTTAGTCCACTTTCAGTCGTCTTTAATTGACTATCCAATTGTCCGGCATTGTATTTTTCAATGATGCCTTTAACCTCTGCTGCGACCTTTTTTTCTTGCTTCTTAATTTCCTCCATTTCTGCATCTACTTCTTCTTTGGGACGCATGGATATTAAAGAGATCGTATATTTTAAGGTATCTGTTTGCTTTAACCAACCCGGCAATTGATAGTTTTTAAAGGTATCCAAAAAATGAAATACCGTTAGACTATCTCCTACTGACATTTTGAATAAAGCTTCATAATTGGGTGGTGGTGGCGAAGCTACTTTTTCTTTGGGAGGCATGATGGCACGAACAGGTTCTGTTTTTAAAATAGTAGAACTAACTAAGGAATCATTTTTCAGAACAACTTCGTCATAAATGACTTCATCCCCAATTTCAGGGGTTTTTCCATTCTTTTTTATGTAGTGAATATAATGATAGCCAGAGGTCGTTAATCCTTTTTCTGCTTGAATAAGTACTTCAGAAGTACTAGAGGATTCAGATCCACAATTCGTCAATAGCAGGACCATTGAGAGTACTAAACAGCTATTCCATAATTGCTTTAATGATATGATCATAATTCGCTGGTTTTGAATGAAACAAAGTGAGCCACTAATAATTTAAGAGTGTGTCTAAATGATTTCTTTTGGCCGAAATGATAGACTCGATTATTTTACTGAAGTTGTTTTAAAATGATTTAGCGGGACAATAATAGACTTTTTTATCGAAATAAAATTCAGCTGC
>CAYTVR010000488.1:0-3946 GCA_964441245.1 uncultured Saprospiraceae bacterium
GGATTATCTTGTATTGTATATTGAAAACTATATATACCTTCATTTAGTAAAGATAAATTGACTATACTACCATTTAAGGCATTTGTACCATCAATATCTTGAAATGTACCTCCAGAATCTGCAGCAGAATCAAGTATAGATTGTAAATCTAACTGGTCATCCGATCTACAAACTGTAGCTTGCATATCGGAACCAGCACTACCATTCTGTAGAATAGTGACAGTTACAGTTGCCTGACCACCAGAGCACATAATGGATGTACCACCATTATCTGGAACAGAGTACATATAATCACCTTCTTCGAAGGTAGATGGATCAAAAATGACATCACTTACATTCGAAACAAAACCGTTCGGTCCTGTCCAGCTTCCAATTGTACTGGCATTGCTTCCTAATAAATCAAATAGATTAAAACTGCTATCATCACTGCAAACCTGGGTTGTGCTATTTGTGCCTGCTTGATATTGCTCAAATACCGTAAATGACAAGGTTGCTTCTTCATTGCAATTATTCGCATTTGTGGTATTATATTGAAAATTAAAGGTTTGCTGATCTTTTATTACCGGTAAAACAAATGGACTAGTTATGGCACTACCCGTATCTAAATCAACCCAGGTTCCAAATGGACCAACATATATTGGGTCATCAATACCATTAGTATTTAGTAAAGAAATTAAATCTATGGTGTTCCCTAGATCTCCTGAACAAAATGAAAGATCTACTGTGTCTTCACCAGCATAGTTTTTAGGATGTATCACAATAACTACCTCTGCTGATTCTGAACCACAAAAACCAGAAGTATCAATTTGAGATGTACAGGCATCTATGTAATTTAACACTTCAAAATTATCTGGATTACAGTTTATTTCTGGATTAACGCTATATCGAAAAACATATGTACCAGGTACCGCAACCGTTAAATCAACTGGTGCCAAATAAGAATAACCAGGAGTTGGTGAACAACCTCCTGCATTACTAACTAGACCTAAATCTGAAGGTCCTGAGATAAAATTCCACTGTGTACATGAATCAGATGGATAATCATACACAACACCATTATCATTAGCGAAACCCAATTGATCGTACAGGTTAATAGTTGCTGGTATTGACTCATCATCTTCACAAAACTCTGGAAAGGTGGATTGAGAAAAAGGCCTTAAGTATTCATAGATTTTAAAACTAATTGTTGATTGTGAATCATCACAAACACCAGATCGTTGATCTACGGAATATGTAAAATCAACGTCAACACATCCAAATCTTGGATTATTCGATAATATTTGCTGATAGATGGCGTTTATATTTATCACAGAATCTCCCAAGGTAGAAATCTGACCAAACATATCCATTGACCATGTCCCTTCTATGTCTTCAAATAATAAATAATCATCATCAGTCAAATCAATATCATTATCATACACTCCATTTACAATTAGATCTTCGCAAATTCTTTTGTTTTGGGCTAGTCCAGAGAAAACTTCTCTAACCACCGAAATTTTCACTCTTGTTTCTTGTTCAACATTACAAGGCGCTATACCTGGAACCGTATAAATAAGTTCAAACGTTTCTTCATCAACTAACGGAGGTCCTGCTTGGTAGGGTACTGTAACAAATAACTCAGACCCAACAACTTCTATAAAGTTTGGACTACTACCCTCATAAGTCCATTGACCATTAGCATGCGGACTTGGAAGCGATTCCAATGCTTCGAAGAGATCTATATCAGGAAGCGGAATGCATAAATCTAAAGGTGTGGAACCCGAATCACAGACTTGTACATTAACATCCTCAAGATTTGTTGGTAAGGCAATACCAGAAAATGGACCTAAAACTAAATTAATGGTCAAGGCAATATCTGAACCACAATCAGCGTTGGTCAGTTGAAATTGGTAATCTGTAGTAGTTGTTGAAGACTCGTTTAAGTCCCATAGAAATAAATCACCTGTAATTGCATTTAGCGCAAAATTAAAACCTGGATCAAACCAAGTTCCGGCTTGAATCGTGTTTCCGGTAAGATTGGTGTATTCATCATACAAATTAATGATGCCATCTGGTGTGCCATCGTTGTTACTGTCTATTTGTGTCATATCACAAATAACAATGGCCTCCTCTAAATTACATTGTGCATGCAAGACTGCAGAAAAAAACACAATTATAGCTAACGCTATTCCCCTAATAATGTTCAATGCTGTTAATTTGTCGAAAGGTAAATGTTAAATTTAACATTTGTAGTCATAATCTTTCACTTTATTAACAAATTAATGTTAATAGAATCTTAATTGACTAAATTCAAGGTGTGGAATTTGAAACCTGAAGCACTTTGCCATTGTAATATTTATTTCCAGTAAGTGCAAAATCGTGAATATAAGTTGCCATTTGTACAGCCGATGTAGGGGCATCAAAATCCGGAAAAGCTTCCTTTAACATTTCTGTTTGTACTGCGCCTAAAGCCAAAACATTAAACTGTGGTCCAGTCTCTTTATACTCCTCTGCTAATAATTCTGTTAACGTAATTACTGCACCCTTACTAGAGCTATAGGCCGAAAGCCCAGGGAATTTAATACTCCCCTGAACGCCTCCCATACTACTGATGGTAACGACATGTCCATCTTGTTTCATGAACGGCAGTACAATTCTAGTCATTTCAGATACTCCAAAAACATTGGTTCGATACACGTACTCAAAATCTTCAAACGTTGTTTCGGCGAAAGGTTTATTTAATAAAGTACCTGCATTATTTACTAGAATGTCTACATACTTCCATTCTTCAGCAATAAATTCTTGGACTTTTTTATAGTCTTCATTGTTGCATAAATCGAACGCAAACGAAGTAATGTTCTCAAAGTGTAAATTGTTTACAGGTTGAGCATTTCTTGATAATGCTAAAACATTGTGACCTTGATTAGCAAAAAGGTGCAATAGTTCAAAACCAATCCCTCTACTAGTACCTGTAATGATTATATTTTTACTCATCGCTTAAAACAACTTCTTTGGTGGGTGCATTCATCATTCCTTCCAATGCAGGAATCATTTTATTAATAAAACTAGCCATATGATCATAGTCCATCTTATCTGCTTCATCATCTACATGATGGTAATAATCAAAATTTGTAAAGTCGAAAGTTGAGATAGCATGAGCTGGCATATTAAACTCCTTAAAGAATGGGAAATTATCTGACCTAAAAAACAATTGAAATTCTTTTGCCTTAGGAAAAAATCCAACAACTTCTTCGCCGGCATATTTATTTAATATTGGCGCAAAATTGGAACGGTTATATCCACTCATATAAGCCATGGATTTATCTGCTGCTCTTGGCACACCAATCATTTCAAAATTTATCATAGTGTAGGTATTCAAACCAGATTGTTTTAATCGTTCTGCCAAATGCCCAGAACCTTTTAAACCCATTTCCTCAGCTGAATACAACGTAATTAAAATACTACGTTTATTAGATTTTGATTTGGAAAAATATCTCCCAAACTCCATTGCTGCAATGGTACCTGAAGCATCATCATTAGCGCCATTAGCAATACTATCCCCATTAACCTCCTTTCCTTTACCTATATGATCGTAGTGCCCACCTAAAATGATAAATTCATTTTTTAAGTTAGGATCGTTACCCTCTATCATTCCAACCAGATTATAGCCAATCAACTCACCTAATTTAAACGTATCCCTATAAGTTTCAAAATAAGGTACTATACCATTAGTTCTAAAATAATTTTCAATAAAGACAGCAGCCTTTTCAATACCTTCACTTCCAGTAGCTCTTCCACCCAGCTCGTCTGAAGCTAAATATTCCATACTTGTTTTAATATCGGTAGCTGTAATTTCTATTTTCTCTGCGCTGGTTGCGTCTTTACCATCTTTGCCATCTGCTCCCTTTTTTTTAATAGCACAAGACACTAGTAATGTGATAATGAATATTGAAAGTATTTTTTTCAT
>CAYTVR010000489.1:0-3944 GCA_964441245.1 uncultured Saprospiraceae bacterium
CAATTGAAGATAATTTTTCAACTTGCTCTTTTGAAACTCTTAAATAAGATTTTATTATTCCCATGCTTTAGTATTTTCTTTTTTGCTAGCAACGAACTATTGATATGGATGAAAAATCTGCTAACAATGTGATAGGAACCCTATACAATCAATAAGTATAATTATGCCACCTCTATCACCTTCCCATAATCAAAAGTCCGATGCTCCTTCCAAGCCACATACCCAAACTGATTAGTAATCATTTGCGTATTCCCAATTTTAAAGTCCTGTAAATTTCTATGGCTGTGTCCGTATATCCAAAAATTGATGTCGTGATCTAAAATAAAGTTGGTTTTTTCCACACAGAAAGCTTCATTCAAAACACTTCCATTAAATTCTTCGGCAGTACATTCGTTACTAGGCAGGTGATGTGTAATGACTACTTTCTTAGTTTTTGATTTTACGGCATTGGATAAAAATTCCATGGCGACTTCGTGGATATCGTTGAAATGATTGATGTTGAATTTTTCTTCCTTGAATTTGATTTTATAGAAATCCGGCATCATCTGTTTTACTTCCAAAGGATTCGTTTCAATCTTTGACCACATGGTGGAGAAAATCAATTGGATCTGGTCCAACTCAATGACTTGATTATTGACCATATAGACATTCTCATAAATTTCTTTATAAGTGGGAGTAAGGGCAGTTGAAATATCAAACCCGCCATAATATTCATGATTGCCAGGTATGAGGTAAACGCTTTGAAAATCTTTTGCCGCTTTTTTGATAAAATCTAATTCAGCATATTCTCTATCCAAGTAATAGGTGTCTCCGGCAATGATTAAAATATCTCCTTTAGGAATTAGCGGATGCTCTTTTAACCAGTCTCTGTTTTTTGAAAATTCGAGATGTAAGTCTGAGCAAATTTGGATTTTCATTTTTCATTTATTTGATTACTTCTCCTATAAAAATAATAGAAGCAAAAGTTCCAGTTTTAGGATTAACAGGTTCCAGTATTTCACTTAGTCTAATTTCATACTGCATAAAAAGCGACTTCCAAGTTTCCAACGTTCTAAAATACCAAGGCGGAGGATTCGTAAATTTAGGATTGAAGCCAGCCCAAGAACCGGCTCTCCAACCATCTTTATATTCCGCTTCCCCACAACCTGCAATCGGATGAATGGTTTGGATAATGAAGAAGCCATTGTCATTTAGTAAGTGTTTTACCGATTGAAAAATATGGTTTACCGATTCATTTCCTAACAAGGAAAAATTACAAACCACGACGTCAAATTTTTCTTTTATGACACCTTTCGGTAAATCTTCATACGGCAATACTTGAAAGCTACCACCACCAAGTCGTTTGGCTTCATCGACTAATTCGGGGACGATGTCAATACCATGTACTTTTATCCCAGATTCATGTAAGACTCTTGCTAACCAACCTTCTCCACATCCTATGTCCATTACTTTTTTGGGCGCTTTTTTTAATAGGGTATTTACAATGACTTCATTGGTGGTAAGTTGTCTGCTTTCTATTTCATCGTTGGTGATGGCTTGAATCCATGGTTTGGCATTTTGTAGCCAAGAGGTTATGATGTGTTTTTCGTTGTTGGAGGGCATAGTTTTTTTTAAGAAAAACTTGGTAGAAATATTTCGCGAACCTGCCTGACTGCAGACAGGAGTGGCAAAATGTAAACACCTTGTTGAGTGGGTTTAATTGTTGCCTTTTTTTATGCTTTTGTAGGAAGCGCTATTATTTGGCAATTATCACTTTCTGTTACTGATTTGCATTCAGTTTGAGCGTCTTGGACGCTTAACAGAATCGAAGATTTGAAATCTTTAAGCTCTTGGATTCTTCGATCAATGTCTGAGATTTTATCATTTATTTTTTCTATAAAAAGAGAACAATTCGCTTTTTTTGCGTCGATCAAAACTAAAAGATCAGTGATCTCATTTAGCGTGAATCCAAACCGCTTTGTTTTTTTAATGAGTTCCAATCGTTCTAAATGTTCGGAGGTGTATTGCTTATAATTATTGAACTGAGAAGCCGTTTGCTCAACTTTTAAGAGTCCTCTTTTTTCGTAATACCTAATGGTATCCTTCGTAAGTCCAGTTTCTTTACTTATTTGTCCTATTAGCATTTTTTTTTTAATAAAGTTACGAATTTACTTGACCGTTGTCTATACTCCATGGTTTATCTTTACGGAAAAAAGACTCAAAACTTTATATCATGAAAATGAAAATTTTAATAATTGCCCTTAGTTTAGGCTGGGTGTTTCTCGCGTTATTTCTAACGTCGGGCTATTTTTTTAACAAGTTGTCTAATAATTCAAATGCTTTTAAATTAAGTCCTATAACATGGGATAATCATTTGCAATTAATGAATGGCGCTATCGAGTGCAGTTTAATAGGTGATGAACTATTGGAAAGAAAAAAAGTGCTACAAAAAACCATCTTCTCCCAAGTTCAGAAAAAAGAAAAATCATTGAATGGATACACCTATTATTTTGTTTATGATACCAAGCTTTTGGCGGCTGTTCTTGAACATGTTCAAATAGAAAAAGCGTGTTGCCCTTTTTTCAAATTTGACATTTCCATCTTAGCTTTTAATAATGGATTTGCTTTAAAAATTTCAGGATCAGAAGAGGCACTTGAAATGCTAAAAGAATTTGAGTCAAGTGAATTTTAGTTTTTCTGGAATTGGGATTAAGCGTATGGTAACAGGTAAACTCGCAAAATTTAGCGAACCCGTGTGGCCGCCAGACAGAAGCGAAAAAAAATTAAACTGAAAGCTCAATTCCAAACCCATCCTTCGTAGAAAAGTCGATCGTTCCGTTCATTTCATTCGCTCTCATTTTCATATTGCTCAGTCCTTGGCCAGCCGTGGGTGTTTGTTCATCTTTTGGCGTTCCGTTATCGAAGATGAATAGTTTGATTTTTGAGCCTTTGCTGCTTAGTTCAATGTCTACCTGATTACCATTGCTGTGTTTGGTAATATTGGTAATAGCTTCTTTGAAAATTAAATACATGTTTTGTCTGACCTGTGGATTGATTGATTTTTGTAGATCCAGTTTTGTAGCATCAATGTTATATTTAAAGTGAGAATCTTCAAAAGTTTGAAGCGCATATTCTTTCATCTTATCCAGTAAGTTGAAATTTTTATCCTTTCTTGAATCAATCGCCCAAACGATGTCTCTCATCATTTCCATAGCAATACCACTTTGATGACTTAGTTTTTCTAGTTTGGCAGGACTGGCTTTTTCAGGTAGCAACTGCATGATTTCAGATTGCATCTTTATGCCACTAAGTAAAGAACCCACGTGGTCGTGCAAATCACTTGAAATTTTGACCCGTAAGTTTTGATACAACCTCAACTGATTGATTCGATACTGCGCAAATCCCATAATGATGAGCGCAATACAAAGGAAGTACAATAAAAAAGCCCACCACCTTTTGTACCAAGCTTGGTGTACATCTATACCGATTTGGAGTTCTTTGGTACTCCATCTTCCATCACCTGAACTTCCACGAATTCTCAAATTATATTTACCTGGTGGTAAGGAGAAAAACTTCAAATTGTCCGTACTACTCAAATATGTCCAACTGTCACTGATGCCTTCCAATAAATAGGAGTAAATGTTTTTTTCAGGATTATTGAAATTTAGAAACTTGAATTCAAATTCTATATACTTATCCTTATGATAGAGATCAATTTGATTCAGTTGATCCATCGACTTGATCTGCGAGTATAAACTATCATCTTTTTCATTGAACCGATTGTACTTGGTGAGAATAACGGGTCGGTCATTTCCGCTTAGTTTCTGCTTACTATATTGATCAGGATGAAATTCGATAAAACCACTAGATGTACCACAAGTAATGGAACCATCTGGATTTAGATTGCCCGACAACAAACTGAAGTTTTCATTCTCAATTCCATCTTGCTTATAAAAACTTTTGGT
>CAYTVR010000490.1:0-3932 GCA_964441245.1 uncultured Saprospiraceae bacterium
ACTTAGACTGGGAATATCCAGGACCGTTTCCCGGAATGAATTTTACTGGTACAAATGCTGATTATGCTAATTTCGAAAATTTAGTTCAAGAAATTAGAAATGCAATAGGGCCGGACAAATTGATCACAGCGGCCATGTCTGCAGATTATAAAAAATTAGAAGGATTCGATTGGTCTAAACTGACCAGTACCATGGATTATTTCAATATGATGACCTACGATTTTAACGGAGGATGGTCTAATATTGCTGGACACAATGCACCAGTATATCCTTATGACGGGGCAGAAGCGCCCGATTTTAACTGGCAAACTTTATTGGGTAATATGAACCGTATGGGAGTGCCTGTCAATAAAATAAATTTTGGAGTTCCTTTTTATGGTAGAGGTGTAGTGACGAATAGTGCAGCAGATTTGAATGTACCTACCGTAAAGACAAATGTTACTATTCAACCTGATGGACCTGTCAGTACAGCAGCCGATTATACAAATTGGCCACTTGATGTTTATGATGGGACACCAAACCATTTTTTTATTAAACAAAAAACTGGTTCAGGTAGTGGATGGACTAGAAAATGGGACGATCAAGCCAAAGTGCCTTACATGGTAAAAGGAAATTTCTTCTTAAGTTATGACGATGAAGAATCTATAGGAATAAAGGCACAATTTATTAATGATAATAATCTTGCGGGTACTATCGTTTGGCAAGTATTCGGGGATCTTGAATTTAGTGGTACTGCACAATCATTTGGAACTAAATTGAAAAGGTGGTCCAATGTAAAGTCGCCTTTAATTAATAAAATGAATGAAGTTTTTGCATCAGGAGGAGATCCTGACGCTAATGTTGCACCTACCATAAGTATTGATTCCCCTTCTAATAATGCTCGTTTTGATGAAGGTAGTGCCATTACAATAACGGCAAGTGCAAATGATGTTGATGGTTCGGTAACTAAAGTAGAATTTTATGTGGATAATCAAAAAATAGGTGAAGACACAACACGACCTTATCAAGTCAATTGGAATGCTACTAACGAAGGTAGTTATTCATTAACAGCAAAAGCGTATGATAATGATAATGCTAGTACTATTTCATCTGCTGTTTCGGTTTTAATATCCTCCGATGGTGGTGGTGATGACTGTACTGGTAGCACAAATAATTTTAAGGTAGTTGGTTATATGCCAAGCTGGCAAGGCAATGCAAGTACTATACAATATGACAAGTTAACGCATATTAACTATTCTTTTTTACTTCCTAATAGTGATGGTAGTTTACAGCCTCTCGACAATCTTGCAAAAATGCAACAAATTGTGAGTCTTGGACATGCACAAGGAGTTAAAGTGTTAATCGCTGTAGGAGGATGGATGAATGGTAATGACTCCCCATTTAGTACCTTGGCTGCGAATCCTGCGACAAGAGCTACTTTTATAAACAATTTGGTGAATTATGTCAATCAATATAATCTTGATGGTGTTGATATGGATTGGGAATATCCACGTGAAGGTAACGAACCTCAGAATTTTGAATTGTTGATGCAAGAACTAGGTCAGGCAATGCATAGTAGAGGTAAATTATTGACGTCCGCAGTAGTAGTTTCTGGTTGGAATGCAGATGGAGTGCTTAGTGGAGTTTTCGATGATGTAGATTTTTTAAATATCATGGCATACGACGGTCCTGATCATGGTTCTATGGGGCAAGCTCAAGGTGGATTAGATTATTGGTTGGGTCGCGGATTGCCAAAAGAAAAAGCGATCTTAGGAGTACCTTTTTATAGCCGTCCTCAGGCAATTAGCTATGCTAATTTACTTGCTCAAGGAGCAAGTCCAAGCAGTGATAGTTTCCAAGGCAATAATTATAACGGGATTCCAACTATTAAGGACAAAACTGAGATGGCATTACAACGAGCTGGAGGTGTAATGATTTGGGAGATATCGCACGATACTACTGATCCACAAACGTCATTACTTGCCGCGATTAACGAAGTTGTTGGTGATCCTTGTAACGATGGTAATGCAAAACCTACCGTAAGTATTACTTCGCCAACTGATAATGCAACTATTGCATTAGGATCATTAGACCTAGTGGCTGCCGCTTCTGACCAAGATGGAGTTATCAGTAGTGTGGTGTTTACTGTTGATGGTCAAAATATTACTGCTACAGATTCAGGGAGCTCTTATACGGCTAATTGGACTCCGTCTTCTTCAGGAACCTATATTATTTTAGCAACTGCAACAGATAATGAGAGTGCCACAAGTACAAGTCAAATAAGTATAACAATTACTTCTGGAGACACTGGAGGTTGCACTGCAGCTGCGTATGTGCCAGGACAAGTATATACAGGAGGTGATGTTGTTTCATACCAAGGAAATGAATATAGAGCCAAATGGTGGACACAAAATAATGACCCTGTAACAAATCGCGAGAATGTTTGGGAATTATTAGGGCCTTGTACTGATGACAATAACCCAGATGGAGGAATCATTACTGGAGGACCTTTTGTGTTTACAGTAGGAGATGGTATTGCAGACAACGTTTCTGGTATTGGATTAAACGGAAATAGTGGTGCTAATTCGCAATGGGTAATTACAGATGAACAAGGAATAATACTTGGACTACCGGGATCACCAGAACAAGTAGATTTTGATGGAGCAGGAACAGGTATTTGTTTGATTTGGCACATAAGTTATGAAGATGGCCTGACAGGATTATCTGCAGATAACAATGTTTCGGGATTACAGGGATCTTTTGATTTTTCTAATTCTATTTCGGTTACAAGAAATGTAGCTGGAGGAGGAGATTGTGATGAACCTGAATATGTAGAAAATGGCGGATATGTCGCAGGTAGCCAAGTTGAGAATGCTGGTAATTTATATGAGTGCAAACCTCACCCATTCTCGGGATGGTGTAACGGTGCCGCATGGGCATATGCACCTGGAGAAGGAACATACTGGCAGGATGCTTGGACATTTGTTGGGGAATGTGGAGACGATAACCCTCCTGGAAATATAGCTCCGACAGTATCTATTACGCAGCCGTCAAATGGGCAGTCTTTTACTGCGGGAAGTACAATTACAATTAACGCCTCAGCATCGGATGTTGATGGAAATGTGACTAAAGTTGAATTCTTTAGTAACGGAAGTAAAATAGGTGAGGATACTTCAAGCCCTTATAGTTTTACATGGAATAATGTAATAACAGGAAACTATCAGCTGACCGCAATAGCAACGGATAATGGTAATTTATCTACTACTTCTTCTAATGTGAATATTTCTGTAGGTGCTATAAACCCACCAACAGATGGAGAGTTACCAAAAAGAATCTTGGTAGGATATTGGCATAATTTTAATAACGGATCTTCAATTCCGAAACTAAGAGATATATCAGATAAATGGGATGTGATTAATATCTCTTTTGCAATTCCAACCGTGCCAAATGGCGCTACTATGACTTTTACTCCAGATCCAGAGATCTATTCAAATATTCAAGAATTTAAGAATGATGTGGCTTTATTACAGAGCAGAGGTAAAAAAGTATTGATTTCTATGGGTGGAGCCACTGGAGCTGTAGATGTTGATAGTCCAGCAGATGCTCAAGTTTTTAGTAGTTCTATGACTAGTATCATTAATGAGTATGGTTTTGATGGTATGGATATTGATTTTGAAGGTACTTCAATTTCTTTGGCACCGGGAGATACTAGTTTATCAAACCCAACCTCTCCAAAAGTGGTAAATCTTATCACTGCTTTTAGATCAATTCTTTCTCAATATGATATGTCTAAATTTATCCTATCAATGGCTCCTGAGACGGCCTATGTACAGGGTGCAATTGGACAGTATGGTGGTATATGGGGAGCATATCTACCATTAATTTATGCACTACGTGATGAAATGGATTACATTCACGTTCAGCATTATAATACAGGTAGCATGTTAGGATTA
>CAYTVR010000491.1:0-3891 GCA_964441245.1 uncultured Saprospiraceae bacterium
ATCGCTAAACGCATTATTTTTTAGCTCGCCAGAACCATAAATTATTGATTTTCAATCTAAAATAAATTTTAAACAAACTCTTAAACATATTTAAGCATGACGATCTTTCATTGGTAAAAATGGAACGCAGATTGCGCAGATTTTCTCGGCTAAAGCGCCACCCAATCGATGGGAAAATTTGTGCAATCTGCGTAATCCACTTAATCTGTGTCCCAATACAATTTTTTGATTTGGAGATTGAAAAAAAACGGTCCAATTTTCTTACATCCTCTCTCTATTCCCTTCAGATTTCTCGACTTTTTATGGATACATTTCCAGTTTTGTTAAAGACTTTTTTGGCTGGATTTCCGCTGTAAATAATTTTGGATAAACCCGTAGCAATAGCTTCTAAAGCATCTTCAGCAGATAAGTAGATAGAACCAAAACCATCAACCTTAGCCTTCGCATCAAAGCTAGACAATTCAAAAGCATTGACGTTACCGCTTCCTTCTAAAAAAATAGATTGTGTATTCGTTTTTCCCGAAAGGGTCATCTGAATAGAGCCTTCTGCAAAGGCTTCTAGATGATCTACTTCCACTTTGATATCCAAGTCAATATAACCTTCCGCATGTAGATCTAGACGATCTCCCTTGATTGGTTCATTGGAGTCTACTCTTACTCTTCCAAAAACAGTAAGCGCTTCTAATTCTTGATAAGAAAGGTAAATATCTACTCTCGGTTGAGCCACGGTATAGTCTTCAGCATTCGTAAGTTCATACCATATATATAGTGTTTCGTTGCGAACTTCTGTTCGAACATACTTGATAAAGGCATCATTCCCCGTTTGTATTTTGACCGAAGATGCATCATCGTGCTCTAAGTAGATGCTACCATGTCCTTCATATTGAACTTTATTAAAGTAATCTAAAGTACGTATTTCTTCTCCTTGAGCTTGGCCCGGTGTGAAAAAAGAAATGGCAAAAAATATAATTAAGATGATCTGTTTCATAACTGTTGATTTTGAGATTTTTCTAGCCTAACTAATCGCAATGCTTAGGATGATCTGATGAATGTTGTTTCTTTGGTTGCAGGTGAAATATTCGATTTTCTATAATCGAGTCTCTACTAAAAAGACGCTTGAAAATGCTTTAGCCCCTACGTATCAATGGTGATACATAGAATAAATTTTCAAAATCTATTTTACTGTGGACTTACAGTATTCTTTTCGCGAATAATTTCATCTTTTTCGATAAAACCGTCCAATAATCTAACTACGCGAGTTCCATAAGTAGCATTTTTTTCAGAGTGTGTCACTTGAATGATGGTGACCCCTTCATCATTGAGTTGACGAAACAATTGCATGATTTCATCTCCTTGTCCACTGTGAAGATTTCCAGTTGGTTCATCAGCAAGTAATAACCTTGGTTTACTTATGACGGCTCTGGCTACGCCAACCAATTGTTGTTGACCACCAGATAATTGACTGGGGAACAAATCTTTTTTGGCAACCATTTTAAACCGATCTAAAACATCAGCTACCATACTTTTTCGTTCTGCAGATTTGATGTTTCGGTAGAGTAGAGGCGTTTCAATATTTTCATAAACGGTCAACTCGTCGATTAAATGATAAGCTTGAAAAATGAAGCCCATATAATGTTTATGCAATTCTTGACGTTTGCGTTCTCGCATTTTGTGAACTTCCTCTTCTAGGAAATGATACTCTCCGCCAGACTGTTCTTCGAGCATTCCTATGATATTGAGCAAAGTGGATTTTCCCGCTCCACTAGGTCCCATGATGGTGACGAATTCCCCTTCTTCGATGTCAAGTGAAATGTCTCTTAGGACATAAGACTTTTGAAAGCCAGATCGGAAGTAACGTTCTATATTTTTTAATTGGATCATTGTATATGTTTTTTTAGATTCGTTTTTGAATTGTTGAAAGCGTTTGTATAGTAGACTAACAATGCTTCTTAAAAGAAGAATGTTAGTGGCGTTTTTTATTCTGTTTTTAAAACATCCGAAGGGTTACTTCGAGCAATTTCAAATATTTTGTATGCGATAATACTTCCACTGATGATAAATAAAATAGCGGAAGCGATTAAGGCTGTGCTATAATTAAATGGTTGATAGATTTGGAATATTTCACTGATTAATAAATCTGCAAAAAATCCACCCATCAATGAACCGGCAATTGCCGAAAGGATAAAAATCCAGATATAATGTTTGTTAATCAGATAAGAAATGTTTGCCAACGAAGCACCTAAGACCTTACGAACAGCGATTTCTTTTTGGCGTTTTAAAATGGATAAAGATACCAATGCCAATAAACCGATCGTGGTTAAAAGGACGGAGACTATTGCTAAGAATGCGAATATCCGTTTTACATTTCGACTGACTTCTAAGCTTTCAGCTAGCAATTCATTTTGATAAAAGCTATTAAATGGAATGAATGGAAATAAATTATTCCAAGTTTTTTTCAAATCCTTATTCACCGCTAACATATTCTTCTGATCTGTTTTTATAATTAAAAACAAATGATCTTTTTCTGGTAACATTCGCATCGCGACAGGTTGTTTTTCTGTAAAGAGATCACTTTGAATAAAGTCATCTACGATCCCAGCAACATTATAGTTGATACTATCAATGACGACTTTTTGTCCAATCGGTTCATTCCATCCAAAGTTATCTACTAATCGTTGATTCACTAAGATGTTTTTGTTATCCACTTCAAGCTTTGTATCAAAACCATTGCCTTTGATGAGTTTGAAATCCATCATTTCGAAATAATCTTTGCCCAAACTAAAAACACCACATTCTCTTACAAGATCTTTAGAAGTAATATCGGTCCCCCAATATCTGTAGCCTGGATGATCCTGAGTAGAGATCGCTTGTTGAATTTTAGGATTTTGCCTTGCTGCATTTTTAAAAGTTTTCAACATATCATTTTGACCATTGTAAAATCGAACGCCCATTATTTGGTCTCGATTATATCCTAGATCAATATTTTCTTGAAAGGTGGCATTTTTTAAAAAAGCAAAAGCACCAATAACAGCCGTTAGCGAAATAGCGATTTGAATTCCCAATAATACTCTGCTTAAAAGATTGCTTCCGCCAAATTTTACGCTACCTCTAAAGATACTAGAGGCATTAAAACCACTGATATAAAAGGCAGGATAAGCGCCAGCTATTAAAGTGGTAATTAATAAAATGATCACTAGATATC
The DNA here is from genome assembly GCA_964441245.1 of uncultured Saprospiraceae bacterium. GTDB lineage: Bacteria > Bacteroidota > Bacteroidia > Chitinophagales > Saprospiraceae > JALZUU01. The sequence continues at coordinate 3,203 of CAYTVR010000491.1, forward strand.
CGAGTAGTTCTGGATTGTTGAAATAATTGGTATCCAGATGTAAATATTCCCACATGGCATTATACAAAGGAAGTAACCAGTCTGCTACGACCATACCAATTAATAAGGCAATAAAACTGATCGCAAAAGATTCTGCTAAAAGTTGTCCGACTAATTGTCGTCGTGTACCACCCATTACTTTTCGAACACCCATTTCCTTTAATCGTTTTCCTGAAAAGGAAATAGAAGTATTCGCAAAATTCAGACAAGCGGTAAGTAATAGTAACAAGGCCATGATTGCAGGACCATAAGCAGCTACAGGAGGAAAAGCAGTATTGAGATAATTTTGATTCATACTTTCTCCTAAATGCGCCGTTTCTAAAAAGGGTTGTAATTGGAATCTTTTAATCGGCCAATCTTCTCTTGATTTATTTTGAATAGGAATATATTTTTGCAATTGCTTCGTTACATTGGCTACATCCGCAGGATTATTTATTTTAAGAAAAGTAGCACCAATAGATTTTTTCCAATCAGTTGGATCATTTTGTTTTCCTTCTCGAAAATTATTATCTGGATGAGAGATGAAACCACCCCAAATGCTTGAATTTTTTGGATGATCTTCTATGACTGCACCTACTGTAACCTCTTTTTGAGCATCCTCTCCAGAGTAAAGGGTAATTACTTTTCCGATACAATTTGCATCACCAAAA
>CAYTVR010000492.1:0-3881 GCA_964441245.1 uncultured Saprospiraceae bacterium
ATTTTTGCTGTCGTCGATCCTAATGTGGATAGCGAAACAGACAACTACGTTTTTGATTTTGGTTTAAGTGCACATGTAGGCTATGGAATGATTTATTCCAATGATGACTATGGATTTTATTCGAATACTTCTGCAGGAGGTACGAGTAATGAATTGTTGCATTCAGAAGGTGATGAACCTGCCTTGATTGAATTTGAAATAGATTTTAATGATTTTCACTCATTTTACAGAAATGGTGATACGCTATCATCACAAGCGATTACCCTTAGCCAGTTGACAGCGAATGAGGTTGGGGAAGATGTTGAATATAACCTTGCGGGTGGTCTAGAACAACATCTTGGACCTTTTTCAATTGGAAGAAAATCAGCAAGCATATATTTATCTAACGATGGGGGAAGAATGTTCGATGGCGCTATTTCAGAATTTTTAGTTTATGACGACTTATTATCGAGTATTGACAAACAAAAAATCAATTCTTATTTAGCAATCAAATATGGTATCACACTTCCTCATGATTATGTTTCTTCAGATGGCACCACCATCAAAGGTATAACAGATGGATATGCCAATGATATAGCCGGTATCGGAGTAGATAGCTGTGGAGGATTAAATCAAAAACAATCAAAATCAATTAACCCTGAAGCTATTATAACAATAGGATTAGGAACTATTGACACGACTAATCAAGCCAATACCAATATCTTCGAAAATGACAATCAATTTTTGTTTTGGGGGCATGATGGAGCTCCTGAAAATACGAATTGGAATGCTGCCACCATTGACATTTCAGGAGGAGAATTTCAGAGAATAGATAGAACGTGGAAATTTGAAGAAAATGTAGGGATGAGTCAATTTTTTCGAATTGCAATTGATGTAGATGACCCAGACTTTGATTTACCAGCTATGCCTGCTTCTGCAGATGGTAGTTATTATTTAGTCTACGATGACGATGGAGATTTTACAAATGGTGGATCAAGTGCTCCTTTTTCTTTTAGCTTATTTAGTGGCTCCCAATACAGATTGACTACTGTAAATTTTCAAGATTCTCATTTTACTATTGCAATAAAAATTAACGATGAAATTTGTGATAATGGATTAGATGATGATGGCGATGGAGATATAGATTGTTTGGATGACGATTGTGCCACAAGCTACGCTGGAGAGAGTCAAACCTCAGTAGGAGCTCCCAATCTCCCACAAAATATAGTAGGTCCTCCAGATGGCACTGGGACTCAACTTTCCGCTTTTGATACGATTACAGTTACTTTAGAAAATACAATTGATACTGGCGATGTTTATTCCATTCATTATTCTATAATGATCAATTCAAGTTTTAATATCGAAGAATCTATTGATGGTATTAATTGGTTTGTAAATCCAGCCTCTCCTTTAACAAGTGCAAATCCATCACCAGTTGCTTATACCGTGAATACTCGAACGAGGTATGTAAGAATCTCCGAATTTTCTGGAGTTGGTATTGGCATTTTTGATGCAATAAGTTATGATAATTGTGTCTGTCAGCCAGCGACTGGTTTGGTAGGAGAATATTCCATAAACAATGAACCAGATATAACAGGGAATAGTATTACAATAAATCAAGGAGATAGCCTCACCTTAGATTTTGTAGGGGCTTTTCATAACGAAACATTTATATGGACAGGTCCTAATTCGCTATATCAAGTAACTGATTCAGGAACTTTTAGAGATTATTTAATTGTAGATGATATTCAAAGTAATCAAGCGGGAGAATATAGTGTCGTGTTTTTTGATACTTTGGGTTGTGTTGATAGTGCCTCGTTTATCGTAAATGTTCTAGTTCCAGAAATTTGTAACGATGGCATTGATAATGATAGCGATGGCTTAATAGATTGCTATGACCCTGATTGTGCTGTTTCTCCAACCAATACGACTTGTTTGACAAACTGTACCTCTAACCTTATTCCAAACAATGATTTTGAAGCTGGACTAACCGGCTGGTCCGATTGGGCCAATTCAAGTCTCTCCGCTGATCCTGCAGAAGGAACCTCCGCTATGCAGATCAATGGAATAGGAGGTTTTGGACAAAGGATCAATGGCATCACTGCTGGAGAAACTTATAAGCTAAGCTTCTATGCTAAAACAGATGATCCCTCTGCAAGTATTGCGGTTGGTTTCTTCATTAGAGACATCAATGATAATGAGATGATCACCATCAATCGACAAGTTTTTGACACCGTATATATGCATCATGTAGTGTATGCAACAATTCCAGCCAACGCAAATAATATGGATGTGTATGCTTGGAATGATGATGCTGGAGTTAATACCGACATTGATTATATGTGTTTGACTTTGGAAAATGATATTTGCGGAAGCGGTGGCGAAGAGGACAACGATGGAGATGGTATTTGTGATCGCTTTGATCTGGATGATGATAATGATGGTATCCCTGATCTTGAGGAGAGTGACTGTACAACAACCGAAGTAGAGTTAGTCAATTGGAATCACAATACGCCTATTAATTCTCCTAATCCAAATATTAGTACCCCTTCTTTAGTTGCATCTGCGGCCAATGAAATCACCGGTGCCGGTATTTCAGGAAATCTCACTTCTACACTTTTGTCAATAACGGGCATTGACCAAGCTGATCTGACAGGTGCAATAACAGACGATGATTATGTAGAGTATTCCTTTACTACGGAAAATAATATGAATGCGCTCTACCTCAATCGATTTTTTATCAATAAACTAGGAACGAATAATGGGGGAATTGCAGAACATTATGGATATGACTTTTCTATTTTAATTTCTGAAGATGGCTTTACTTCCAGTTACATACTGGAAGATATTAATACTCTAGATGACAATATAAATGAAGTCACTTTTGGAATCCAGCAAATTGTAGAAAATAATTTTTACTATTTACAATCGGATTCTACTTATACAATAAGGATTTATTTATATAATAAAATCACGGACTCTAGTATACCTGCTCACTTCGATGACTTTTCTATAAGAGCAATAACTTGTAATGCTTTGCTCGACCAAGATGGTGACGGAGTAGTCAATAGCTTAGATTTGGATAGCGATAATGATGGTATTCTTGATAGTTACGAAGCTGGTCATGCTGCACTTGACTCAAATAGTGATGGATTAATTGATGGGGCAGATACCGGTTCAGGAGTGAATGGGCTTTTTGATGGCATAGAAGCCTCTGCGGAATCAGGGACACTTAATTACTCCTTTAGTGATAGTGAGACTAGTGCCGATGGTATTTATGATGCTTATGAAATTGATGCAGACGGAGATGGATGTTTTGATACGGAAGAAGAGACTGTTCCTGATGGGGATAATGATGGACTCGCAGGTACAGGTGCTCCTATTGTTGACCCTCTTACAGGTCTAGTTAATGGCATTACTTATGCTACACCAGCGAATAACATTTGGCAAAATCCAGTAATCGGACCTTGCCTTCCTGAAATTTGTAACGATGGCACTGATAATGATGGAGATGGGGTAGGGAATTTATGCGATTTGGATGACGACAATGATGGAATCCTAGATGAGGTAGAAGCAGCGGGTTGTTATCCCGCAGGTAATTATTTGATCGATACCCTTTTCTATGATGATTTTGGGACAGGGACTACTCTGTCATCTTCTCCTTATGTGAAAATGTGTTACGAAGATGGAACCACTACTTGCGGAGCTACTAATGCTCTTGAACCAGGAGAGTACAATATCTCTGATGATCCTACAAAAATAAATCCGACTTCAAATTGGACTTCTTTAGGTGATCATACTGGAAATACCAACGGTAGGATGATTGTCGTCAATGTTGGTCCTGCTGCGGATACTTCTTACATCAGACCTGTACATAACTTTATGCCAAACATAGCGATTAC
>CAYTVR010000493.1:0-3881 GCA_964441245.1 uncultured Saprospiraceae bacterium
ATGTAGTACGTGCAGCAACTGCAATGGGTGGAGATGATAAATTTTCAAAAGTATTCTGGGATAAATAATCTTTAGTTCACTTTTGAAGCCATAAAGGGGCGCTTGATATTCAAGCGCCCCTTTTGTGATGTTAGGGAAAAAATAGAGAAGTTTTAGGTTATTTTATCTTGAGCCGCTTCTATATGTAGCAACTACGACAGAATAAGATAAAATAAAAGCATAAATTGTAAAAACAAATTTCAAGGAAAACTATTTGAGTGGTTATTTTGTAATTATTACACCAGTGTTACAGCAAGTTTCTAGCTATTAAATGCAAATAAAATGAAAAGGCTTAATTTTTATTTAATTGGTTTAGCTTTTCTTTTGGCTTCTTGCCAAAAAGAAGCAATAATCCCAGAATCTAATCCTGATCCTAATCCAGATATTCCTACTCAAAACTGTTTCAATAAACTAGATGAAAAAATGTGGAAGGAAGGTAATACAACCTATCTATATGGAGGGAAAGAAGATTCTATGCACTTTAATATTTCTAGCTGGAGCCTCGATGAATGCAAGCTGAAAAATGGCAATGGGCGCGAACAATTTCAGGCTTTATTAGAACCAATCTATACGCCAATCAATGAAGTTGATAATATAAAAGACAGTGAAAAATGTATTGTCTTAAATACGGGGGAAGCAATCAAAGTTTATCCTTATGTAACCATGTCTTTTCATGAAGTGATCAATGAGCATGTAGGAGGTCATCCCGTGGCAGTTGCTTATTGTATCCTTGCTGATTTCGCAGTAGTATATGATACACGAATATGCGATGAAGAATTAACCTTTGCAGTAAGTGGTTATACCTATGCTACAGAAGATGTTTTTAACAATATAGAGGCCTTTATTTTATGGGATCGTGAAACAGAGAGCCTTTGGTGGCCTTTGATCGATATGGGGGTCTCAGGGGCCTTTAATCATGTCTCGATTAAAAAGTTCGATGAGAGTATTTGGGAAACAAAAGAATGGAAAGACATTATCAATGAATATCCTGATGCACAAGTCTTAGAGACTCAAAATCAAGAGGTACCTCAAGAAAATTTTAAAATAGACCAATCAAGAATAGACTGCTAAATATTGATGGTGTATGAATAACCACCTTCATCTTTTTTCCTTTTTTGAGTCGAAGTTTTTGTAGTGATTTGATAATTTACGTTCATTTTAGTTTTTTTTGGCGTCTTTTTTACGGTCTTCAACCGAAAATGGATTTTTATACTTTTGTGAAAAACAATTTTAATTCCTCTCGTTTTAGGAATTTTAAATTCCAACATTTTTACCAAGCGAATGGCTTCTTCATCACAGCCTGCTCCAACGCTAGAGATCACTTTTACATCTTTCACCTTGCCTTTGTGCCCAATACTATATTTGAGTGCTACCGTTCCTTCTACTTTTTTTTCTAATGCTTCTTTAGGATACTTCAAATGCTGAGTTATAAATAGCCTCATAGCTTTAGGACCGCCTTCGTAGATTGGTTTTTTAATAAAATGTTTGTCTTTATGTTCTTTTTGCATAAGCTATAAAACGCGTATAATTGATAGGAGGTTACAAATAAGGATATTTTAAGATTGGAGCGCAATCGATTGGGCATCATTAAAAGTAAGCCTTCTTTGACAAATTCTGTCCATACACGCAGGATTTGTTGAAGAACCAAAATAAGTAAATAGATGTAAAACAAAACAATGACGTATGATTTTTTTTTGATAAGTATTAATTTCCTTTGGAAGCACGAAATCTCTCGGCTAATTATTTGCTTTTCTCAAATAGGTTTCCTAATTTAATATCGCAAAAGGAGAATACTACAAGCAAAAATTTCCTTAATTTGGATTACTTATACTACACTATCTACTGAATGAGGCGTCAGACATTTTTTAATTTTTTGGAACACGAAAAGCGGTTCTCTCCGCATACCATCAAAGCCTATAAGAACGACTTAGGTCAGTTCTTTACGTTTACAGAAAGTATGTATGAGCTCAATTCTGCCTCAAATATCAGGCATATTCATATCCGATCCTGGATTGTGGATTTAATGCAACAACAAGTATCTGCACGTTCTGTCAATCGAAAATTATCCTCTCTAAAAACTTATTTCAAGTTTTTGCTCAAGCGTAGATTTATCGATAAAAACCCGATGCTAAAGATTGTGGCACCTAAAACAGGTAAACGCCTACCTGTAGCTGTGAACAAAAAGCATTTAGAGGATTTATTTGAAAAAGTAGATTTTGGAGCAGATTATTCTGGAGCACGCAATCGAATGATCTTGGAATTGCTGTACAGTACAGGGATGCGACGAGCAGAAATGATTAATCTTTCCTTGAATGATGTAGATTTTACTAAAAATTATCTAAAAGTGATGGGAAAAGGTGCTAAAGAACGTTTAGTTCCCTTTTCATCTAATCTGAGAACGGTTTTGAAAAATTATATCGCCATTCGAAACGAAAATTTCCCAAAAGGAGAGAAGGTATACCTCTTTCTAACAGATAAAGGAAAAAAACTATATCCTAAATTGGTATATAATTTGGTCAAGAGATACTTATCCCTCATTACGACTGTAGAACAAAGAAGTCCGCATGTATTGCGACACTCCTTTGCCACGCATTTATCAGACAATGGTGCTGATTTAAATGCGATAAAAGAATTGTTGGGGCATGCCAATCTTTCTGCTACGCAAATTTATACCCATAATTCTATTGAAAAATTAAGAAAAGTATATGACCAAGCTCATCCAAAAGCAAAGACTAGTAATTGAGAAACTAGTTGTAGGAAGGGCAAGGATATCTTTTGATAAGAAATAAATTATTTAATCATCTAAAAAGAACGCTTATGTAGAACATTATTGAAGACTTGATAAAGATCAAGTTAAATTGAAAGAAGAAATTAATTATCTAAACAGGAACCGCTACGATAAATACGAGATTCAATAAAATCTAATGTCCCAGAAAGATAGATTTAAAATGATTGTATTTATGGTAGTTGGACCACAACTAAACATTTTTTCTTATGAAAGTACACACTCAATCAGTCCATTTTTCTGCGGATGCAAAACTAATTGCATTTATTGAGAAAAAGCTTAGTAAGCTAGAGCAATTTTTTGACAGAATCTTAAATGCTTCTGTTATCTTAAAATTAGAGAACTCTGGCCAAGTCAAAGATAAAGTAGCAGAAATTAAGATTAATTTACCCGGAGGGGTACTGTTTGTCAAAGAAAGTGCTAAAACCTTTGAGTCATCTATTGATAGCGCTATTGCTGCACTTAAAAGGCAATTGATCAAACATAAATCAAGAAAAAATAATCCTAGAGGCAAAGATTAGCCATTAGGATCCATGAATTTAAAAATAAAACGAAGAGAGTTTGGAATTAAATTTCCAAGCTCTCTTTTTCGTTCAAATAGGAGCAAGTAACAAATTATTAGGATAATTTATCTTTTGATACATAATTGTTGAAACTTTTATGAAAAAAACTCCGTTTTGTATCCTAAATGTATTAGGATAACTAAGCATAGATTCCTATCTTTGCCGCATCTGGAAAAAAGTATAAAAATAATCCTTGTTTTATTTTATTTTTTACTTGAAAGATTGTATCTTTGCAACCGCGTTTGAGAAAATGATTTCAAATGTTATTCAGAGTACTTTTTTTGTTGCACTTGCATTAGCAAATCTTTTAATTTAAAAGAACGACAAAAAACTATTGAAATTTTATTAAGAAAAAAAGGTCGAAATGTTTTTTTTCGCCTATGCAAAGTATAAAATTACTTTGTAATAAAAAACAAGCCGATGTAGCTCAGCTGATTAGAGCAGCTGATTTGTAATCAGCAGGTCGGGGGTTTGAGTCCCTCCATCGGCTCTTT
>CAYTVR010000494.1:0-3858 GCA_964441245.1 uncultured Saprospiraceae bacterium
CAGCGAATGTTAATGTCCAATGTGCTACAGATATACCAGCGGCATTTGATTTGACCGCGATAGATAACTGTGATGGATCGATCACCGTTTCACCGACAGTGGAAGTGATAACTGGTGATTGCGAGCATAATTTTACGCTGGTACGGACGTGGACATTTACAGATGCATGTGGTAATGAATCATCGGTCAGCCAGACTTTAATCGTCAATGATGATACTGCGCCTGAAAATCCACCTGCACCAGCAGATGTGATGATTCAATGTACAGAAGAATTACCTGCTCCTATTGATCTAACGGCAACGGATAACTGTGATGGAGATATTACCGTTTCGCCGATTGCTGAAATAATATCTGGTGATTGTGAAAACACTTATACGATGGTTCGTACATGGACCTTTGAAGATAACTGTGGAAATAGTTCTTCTGTAAGTCAAATCATTGAAGTGGTAGATGATGTGTCACCTATCTTTACATTTGTACCCGCAGTATTGGATGTTGATTGTGATGAAGTGCCAGATGATTTTGAAAGACCCACTGCGACAGATAATTGTGGAGAAGTTACCTTAACTTTTGAAGATTATAATTCTCCAGGGACTATTTGTGATAATGGATTTGCAATGAAAAGATTATGGACAGCGACAGACCTTTGCGGAAATACCGCAACAGCAGAAACCGTTATTTGGGTTAACCCAGATCATGAAGCGCCGGTCTTTACTTTTATTCCAGAGAATGTTGAAAATGTTGAATGCAATGCCATTCCTGATTTTGTAGAACCGGTTGCAGAAGATGGATGTAGTGAGGTTACTTTGACTTACGTCGAAACAACAGACGAACCGGATGTTTGCCAAGATAATGGTTATGGAATTTATAGAATTTGGACCGCGACAGATGCTTGTGGAAATTCTTCTACCATAAAAACTTTATTATGGATTGAAGAAGATTATCGAGAGCCGGATTTCATCTTTTTTCCAGAGGATCACGTCATTACTTGTGATGAATTTCCACCAACAAACTTGGAAGAACCGACTGCCATTGATAATTGTAGCGAAGTTGAAATTACTTATTATACAGAATACGGAACGGGAAGTGAAGACAGTTGTGATAAAGGAGAGGGCTTTGATTATCACATCGTATGGATGGCGACGGATGCTTGCGGAAATGTACAGACCAAAATTCAAAATTATTGGGTAGATCCATATCTAGAAGCACCTTTAGGAATGGTCAATGGGCATATTGCAAACGAGGCGGAAGAAATGATTGAAAATGTAGAGGTCATGATTTCAGGAGCAGATGCATGGTCAGAAAACGAAATGACTACAGAGGAAGGATATTTTGAATTTGGTGTCAACCTCAATAATAATTATACCGTATCGCCTTCGCGAAATGATGATCCTTTAAATGGAATTTCAACGATGGACTTGATCTTAATGAGTCAACATATTTTAGGCATTCAATCTTTGGATTCGCCTTATAAAATGATTGCTGCTGATGTAAATAACTCAGGAACCATTACTGCTTATGATATGGTTGCTCTTCGAAAGTTGATTTTATTAATTGATACTGAGTTTGAAAATAATACCTCTTGGCGCTTTGTGGATGCTCAATATATCTTTGCTGATCCGACGAATCCATTTGCTAATACCTTTCCGAAAGAGTTTAATATCAACGGTTTATCGGGAAATGAAATAGCTGATTTTATTGGGATTAAAACAGGTGATGTCAATGGATCTGCTATTCCAAATCATTTGGTGAGTGGTGATACAAGAGACGAACCAACGGATTTATTTCTAGAGATTCGAGACCAAAAAATAGTTGAAGGCGAAACTTATGTCGTAGATTTTACGAGCAAAGACTTTACAGCGATTTTAGGATATCAGTTTTCACTTAACTTTGATTCAGAGCAATTAGAGTTTGTTGAAGTCATTCCAGGAGCATTGACAGATATGAATAATTTTGGTTTTGAATTATTGAATAAAGGAGTCATTACGAGTAGTTGGAATGATCGAGCAGCTACTTATTTGGAAGATGATGCGATCTTGTTCAGTGTAAAATTCCAAGCGAAAAAAGCGAGTCGATTAAGTGATGCACTGCAAGTGTCTTCGAACTATACTCGTGCAGAAGCTTATAGTGAATTGGAAGGGAAGATGCGAGTAGCTTTAAAATTTCAATTGGACAAAGGTGCGGAAAAAGATGTATTTGCTTTATTTCAAAATGAACCGAATCCATTCCGTAATGAAACCACGATTGGATTTTATTTACCCAAAGCCGAGCATGCGATCTTAACGATTTATGATGTTTCTGGACGTGTATTGACTTCTTTAGAAGGTGACTATGAAGCAGGTTATAATGAAATGATTCTTAATCGGACAGATCTAGGTGGAGCTAATGTACTTTACTATCGATTAGCAATTTCGGATAGAAGTAAAATTAAAAAAATGTTGATGATTCAAAATTAGAATATAATGTGTTTTATTTCAATTCATTAAATACTTTATTTTTATTTTATATAAGGGGGCAGATTTTAATTCTAAAATCTGCCCCTTATATATTTTATACAGAAATGAAAAAATGAATCTTTTTTTTTATTAGATGTAATATTTTTAGTCTATCTTTGATAGCACAAGGATATTTTCCTTTTGTCTTGTGCTAAAAATTTCCATTAGCAACCAGATAATTTAAGTCTCAATTACTGGCCTTTAACAAAGAATAATTAGGAGTAACGATTCATCGTTTTACAATGAATCTATGTGTTTTAGCTAAAGCTAAAATATCTAGGTTACTTTATTTATGTATAATCCCACAAAAATGAAAATAAGAATAGGACTTGTTCTATTCCCCTTACCTATCCGTGATTGCTTTTTGGCGATTCATTCATTTTTGTTTAGACATATTTTTTGATTATAAAATAAAACTTCCAACACTTGAGAGAGGTGTTTTTGTTTGTTTTATGACTGAAAGTAATTTTCAGTTCCCTTAGCTAAATACTTAAGCTATAATAGAACACCGATGACTATTTTGTTATAAACGGTACTGGTCAATCTATGCTTAGATTGGATCAATAATTTTTTTTGACCAAATATTATTCACTCTTTTTATCAATCAAAACCTCAATTAAATTATGATGAAAAACACTGCTTACACAAGGCTTCACTTTCAAAGAACGACAATGTTCTTTTTAAAGAAACGGCTTTTATCAATTTTGCCCTTACTCACGCTGTTGCTTTTTAGTGCCTCAGCATTAGTAGCGCAAACAGCTCAGCCAGGATGTTCAACTCCATCTCCTGATCTTTCACAAATGATGTCATACGACGAAGTCAATGAAGTTTTGACTAGTCGTAGAAACCCTCCCTCAATGTATCGAGTTCGAGTCATGTTTCATTTGATTCGAAATTCAGATGGTAGCGATGGACCTACAGATGCAGAAGTAAACGATCAGGTGAATAACTTCATGAATCCGAACTTTGCACCTCATGATATCGAATTTGTATTAATGGGTATCAACTATATTGATGATGATGCCGCCGCTTCAACTGGAGATTATCTTGCCACAACTAGTGGGACGCTCTATCCTGCGCATGGATCGACGGATCGACTCGATATTTTTGTTTATCCATCGGGACTTGGTGATTTAGCAGGTAATGCTTTTGCTATTCCCAATGATTATTTAGCGATGACTCAACTTCGATTTGGGAATACTCAAAACCTAACTCATGAAATTGGACATTGTCTTGGTCTCATTCATACTCATGAGATATATGGACAAACCTGTCCATCTACTTTTATCGAAAAAATAGATGGAACCGATTGTGCAACAGGAGGAGATCTTTGTTGTGATACTGCTGCAGATCCTCAAATGGG
>CAYTVR010000495.1:0-3855 GCA_964441245.1 uncultured Saprospiraceae bacterium
TATGTAAAACGTTTTTTTCATTTTTTCTAATTGATGCTAACTTGTAAATATACCTGAACATATACATATACAGCTCCCGTAAGCAGTCTATGATTTAGGTAATAATAAATATTTAACTGATTCATTATCAGATTAAATTCTGCAATATCACGCAATGCCACCTACTTTGCTGGGTCAATTTACGAAGATAAATTTTTTAGTCCAATTTTAACCGATCAATTGGGCTTCTCATTTTTCTTTTGGCAGCTAAAGAAAGGTGTATGTACTTTTCGGTTGTTTTTATTGATCGATGCCCAAGCGCCTCCTGAACTAACGAGCTTGAGTAACCATTTTCAATACAATGTGTGGCAAAGCTGTGCCTTAGAGTATGTACTGTGGCATAGCTTGTTATTTTCGCCTTTTCCATAGCTTTATAAAAAACGGACTGAACACTTTTCTTACTATATTGACCTCCTGTTTGTCCTCCAAATAACCACTCTGTAGGTTGATAGACTTCCAAATAACTGTTCAAAAATGGTATCACATTGTCCCCAAGTACTATTATTCTATCTTTTTGTCCTTTAGCATTTTTGATATGAATACTTTTCCGATCTATGTTTATATCTCTCGTTTTTAGGTTTACTACTTCGCTAAGCCGTAATCCACCAGAATAAATCATTAATAATATCAACCGGTGCTTAATGTTCTTTAGGGCATTTAACAAGCGAACAATCTCTTCTTCTGAAAGAACATTTGGCAATTGCTTTGGCCTTTTTGCAAGTGGAATCTCTACCCATTGCTTGGGCTTACCTTCCACTTTTTCCATAAAAAATTTGTAAGCATTGATGATTTGATTTTGAGTCGAAGCTGCAATTTTCTTTAGTCTTATGGTGTGCAAAAGGTAGGCTTCTACCTCTTTAGATCCAATTTGCTCTGGCAATGATTTATCAAAAAACAGAAACAGGCTAATCAAATTATTTTTATAGGATTTAATCGTGGAAGGACTATATCTCCTTAAGGTAAGTTGCTCTTCCACTTTATCTAAGGCACTTCGTTGGAATTCATTCAATAATTCAACCTCTTTTACCTTATTAGTTTTTTTTTGCTTTTGATATTTGCCGAAAGGCGCAACATAATGTTCTGGAATTTCTTTTTTTATTTTAAAATCAAACGTAACATACTCCAAGCCAATGTATTGCTTCAACTGTCGAAAACTCATCTTTACATTAGGTACCTTCCAATAACTTTTCTCCACAACCCACTTCCTTCCGCTAATGTTTTTTACAACTGCAATCCATTTCTTTTTATCACCAGGGACAAATAAGGCCAACCATTTTTCGTCTACTCTTTTCGCTATTATCTTATTTCCCACTACTTTTTTCCTGATCTCATCTCCTAATTGATAGTCTTCGAATGACAGAGGGGTATCGTAATCATTCCATTTGGCGAAAGCCTGTTCATAAAGCTTCTGATCATCATTATCCTTTCTCGTATTTTCATTTTCTTCCGCCTTAACCAATGGTGGCACTTCACCTCGATGTTGCTTTACTTTAGGATTAATAATTTCAATCTGCCTTTCATCAAATAAGGATTTGAGTTTCTCAAAGGATGAAGCCGAATAGGGGATATGCCAACATCGTTTAGTCGCACTCCATTTTCTTCCAGGAATAGTTTTGACTTTATTAGCCCAATCTTGATTCTTCTCGAAATTTAACCCAATTCGAATTTCTCCTCGATGTTCTATTTTAGTGACTATAATTTTTCTCATGCCTAACTTGTTTCACCAAAGATAAAAACAACTTGGAATTCAACAAAGTCTAGATTTTGAATTTTCATTTGCCGAACCTGTGCCGTACTTCACGTCGGTAAGGCGAATAAGGAAAAGAATTCATATTTTATAGTTTAGCCCTTCCGCTTCACTTAAAATGTTATTTGCTATTTCAACAATAGATTTGCCAGAATCTGTAGGTTGTAGTTTTTCCCAATTTTCTCGATTAAAGGAATATCAAATTGATTTTGATTTTTTTTTTAACTGAATCGAATGTTCTGGTTGAGTCATATCCATTTTTTCAGCAGCTCTTGTAATAGTTTGATGATGAACGACTTTTAAGAAAATTCTTAATTGATGAAAGATGAAATTCATAAAATATTCTTTTTATTTCATAGATTTGAGCTGTCAGTATTAGTACCCATGTGCATTTATTCTTTAGGTACTAATACTAGTCAGTGATTCAGAGAAGTTCTTTTTCGGATGGCATATAACGATGAATGATATGTGCCTCTACAAATTTGAGAAGCATGAAAAGTCAGGTTCAACATTTAAAGAGTGATATACCCGCTAGTATAGTTGTGTTTTTTGTAGCGATTCCTTTGTGTCTAGGAATCGCATTGGCCAGTGGAGCACCACTTTTTTCTGGTTTAATTGCGGGTATTGTAGGCGGCATTATAGTAGGTGCATTAAGTGGCTCGAATATAGGGGTCAGTGGACCTGCAGCAGGATTAGCAGCTATAGTTTTGTCTGCTATAGGAACTTTAGGAGGTTTTGAAAACTTCTTACTGGCAGTTGTTTTGGGAGGAGTCATTCAAATAATTTTTGGCGTATTAAAAGCAGGAGTTATTGGATACTATTTCCCTTCTTCCGTAATAAAAGGGATGCTAACTGGGATTGGAATTATTATTATTCTAAAACAAATTCCTCACTTTTTTGGCTATGATTCTGACCCGGAAGGAGATTTTTCTTTCCTGCAAGTTGATGGCAGTAATACCTTTTCTGGCATCCTTGAGGCTTTTTCTAACATAAGTCTTGGAGCAACAACTGTCGGCCTTATTGCAATGGCTATATTATTACTTTGGAGCAATGTATTGTCCAAAAAAGGAAAATTCTTCCAACTGGTGCAAGGCCCATTAGTGGCCGTAGTTACTGGAATTATTTTTTACGTTATAACTGCCTCCAATTCTAAATTTGGCATTAGTTCAGAGCATTTAGTAAGTGTTCCAGTTCCTGACAATTTTGATTCGTTTCTTGGTCAATTTAGTTTTCCAAATTTTGGAGCTATTACAAATCCAGCAATTTGGGTCACCGCATTCACCATTGCCTTGGTGGCAAGCTTAGAAACTTTGCTCTGTGTTGAGGCCACGGACAAGTTAGATCCGCATAAAAACGTAACACCAACTAATAGAGAGTTGTTGGCTCAAGGTGCAGGTAACATTGTATCCGGTATGATAGGTGGCTTGCCAATAACACAAGTTATAGTAAGGAGCTCTGCGAATATTCAATCAGGTGGAAGGACAAAAATGTCTGCTATCATTCACGGTTTCTTTTTGCTAATATCTGTGATCTTAATTCCTACTTTATTGAATAAAATTCCCTTATCGGTATTAGCGGCTATACTTTTCATAGTTGGGTGGAAATTAGCTAAACCAGCTCTTTTTAAGAAAATGTGGGATCTAGGCTGGATGCAATTTATTCCTTTTATAGTCACCGTATTAGGTATAGTCTTTATCGATTTATTATATGGTATAGGATTGGGACTAGCTGTTGGAGTTTTTGTTATACTAATAAAAAGCTATCAGAACTCTCACTTTTTGCATAAAGTAGAAGGAGCAACTGGAAGTGGAAAAATGAAAATGACATTAGCAGAGGAGGTGACATTTTTTAATAAAGGATCCATTTTAAAGGAGCTGGATTCTCTACCCGAAAATTCTTACTTAGAACTGGATGTTAGAAAAACAAGGTTCCTGGATAACGACATAATTGAAATATTGGACGATTTCGCATTTAAGGCTAAAGAAAGAAATATAGATATAAAGCTAATTTCTGAAAGAGGAGTAATTGAAAATCCACCCAGTTATATCGAATTTTTTAAGCTAGATAAA
>CAYTVR010000496.1:0-3851 GCA_964441245.1 uncultured Saprospiraceae bacterium
CAAAACGTCCACAATATTGGGCCATCAGAGAAGCATTTACCAGTCAAAAACCGGATAATCATGTGCCCACAATTAGTAGTTTTGACTTAACAGAGGCTAAAGCCAAAAGTAAAACTTGGGTTCCTGTTAACTTAAAAGTATCAGATCTTGAAAACGAGAAATTAGAGATTAGCTTTTATTACAATCAACGAACGGGAAGTAGAAAAAGACGGAACCAAATCAATCCATTAAAGTTTCGAGGCAATGATACTCAAGGTTGGGAAATTCAAATCCCCCAAGAAGATGGCCCCCTAAAAATATATGTTACCGCTAAAGATACTAATAATAATATGGGTATGGCTTCGACCAATATCATCGCAATCGATAAAAAAGCAAAAGCAAAAAAATATCTTGTTCCAAAAGTCAGTTTGCCTTTTAGTGTCTACAATGATAATGAAAATGTACCCTTTGCACCTTCCGGATATATGGGAAATCACCAAGCGATGGAAGTGGACTTAAATAATACTGAAGAGGTACAAAGCGGAAAAACTTCTATCAAAATCAGTTATAAAGCACTCAGTGAATGGTATGGAATTGCATTTGTTGATCCAGCTAATGACTGGGGAGATATTCTTGGAGGCTATGATATCTCAGGCGCTAAAACGTTTAGTTTTTGGGCGAAGTCCAATCATATTAACGTCAGAGCAAACATAGGTTTTGGATTAATTGATGAGGACAAGCCATATCCAGATACCGATAAAAAATCCATAGACATCGTATTATCAGATCAATGGACAAAGTACAGCATTAAAACCAAAAGATTAGACCTCAGTTGTATACGCTCTGGTTTAGTATTGTTTTCAAGTGGAAATGAACTACCGCATGAAATCTTTTTGGACAATATTAGGTTTGAATAGTAGTAAGTAGTAAGTAGTAAGTAGTAAGTAGTAAGTAGTAAGTAAGCAGATAAAAATTACTTGGTATTATACTACTTTGCATCTTTAAAATTTTCAGACATATTGAATGAAAATTTTGAACAATTCCGACATATTTTGGCGGGATTGGTTGGGGACATTCGGCATAGTGACTGTGGTCAGAAAGCCTGATAGCGATCAAGCCACTATGGCGAATGTCCTTGTATTAGGGAGTATGCTAAATTTATTCCTTTAATGCTTATGGTCATGATTGTGATCATGTCCATGATCATGATTATGGCCATGATTATGACCTTGATGTTCTTTTAACATCTTTTCATGATCAATATTTATATTTCCATGTTCCTTATCCATCATTTTATGTTCACTGATCATCATTTCATGCTCTTTCTTCATTCTATCATGATCGGCTTTTAATGTTGCCATATCCAAGTTTCCAGTTGAATGCTGTTTTACCAATTGTTTATGATTAGCGATGATAGCTTCATGCTTTTTCATTAAATCCAAATGGTTTTTCATAACGACCGTGTGCTTATTCTCCAATGCCGTATGAGCAGCATCCTTAGATGGATCACTTACCTTGTTATGTTCATCTTTCATTTTTGCATGGAATTCTTTCATTTTAGTGTGATCTTCCGCTAGCCTGTCGTGTTCCGCTTCCATTTTTTCATGTTCAGCCATCAATGCTTTATGTTCGGCTGAGTTTGCAGGATTTGATTGACATCCTGTAAATAAAGCAATTGAAAAAAGTGCAACAGAAAAAAGTTTAAATAGAGATTTCATCATTATTTTATTTAATAATATTAAGATACAATTTCGTTACATTGATAACGAAATTATGTAATAAGGTATATATCTATTCTCTAATTCAAATAGATAAAATTATTTTTTTAGGATTTGTTACAAATATTAATTATCTGTTTCTTAGCCCAACTTTTATTCATCCAAAATCTATTCCATTTTCTAGTTAACCAGCAGGTTTCTTTATACTCCAGAAGGTCTATTTTCTAATTACTCAATTAATTAAAGTCCAGCTTATAGTTAGAACGTGTTTAAATTTTTCCAAAGTGCTTATTTCCCATTCAAATGCCAAAAGTATTCTTGATAATCTACTTTGACTTTCGCGTCAAAAGGAACATCAGTATATTGTTGTATATAGTCCAACAGGCTTTTTTCTTTGGTAAAATCACTTTCAAACCAATTGAATATTTTGGACAATTCTAAATGTTTTTTTGTAATCTTATTCTTATTGGGATCATTGATAAAAAACTTGGCCTGTTCTTCCAATTGCTGTTCTATTCGATTTGGTACATAAGCTTCATTTCTTAAATTTGGACAAGAAAAAGATGCACAATTAATAGCAAAATGAATACGCGGTTCGTTAAAGAATTTTCGTAAAATCTCATGTTCTATCGTATTCAAATCAAAATCAATATTCCCAATTTTAAAAAATTTTATATCCCAAGGAGAATCAATCATCGGTAAGCCATTGGAAATATTTTTAATAGAACTTAATGGATAATGATTCACAATAAGTTGTACCGTAAAAGCATTGTATGCATTGATCCAATACACCATTGCTTCCGCTTCTGTCCAATTCGAACCAGGAGGAAATTCAGATAAATGATCTAAATATTGGGCTAAGGTATCTTTTTGATCCACTATCTTTTGGTAATTGACTTCCCCATTCGCAGCCACATTTTGTCTAAGCAAACCATCCCACAAATCATGTTTCGCCACAGCGCGTTCTACTTGAAAAAGTCTAGCAAATTCAACATTTTCCCCTTTGACATTTTTGATCCAAGATAAAACAGTCAAGCCTATTTCATTTACATTTTTGTTCATCACAATCACATAAGTAGTCCCTGACAAAATCAGAAACACCAAAAAAAACGTAATAATTTTTAGAAAATGGAGCATGACTTTTCAGATTTCCGAATGAGTTGAATAGGAAGAAACTACCTACTACAAATATAATCTAAAAAATCAATCCTCAAATCTACTTTCCTTGGTATTGAAGATTGACTGAATGGATATTGGATATTAATAATGGGTCTCCCTTCGGTCACTACGTTACATAGCTCACTATTCGTTCGGCCCCTTACCCCACCCTAAATCCCTTTCAAGGGTCTTCCGCCAAAGGCGTCACTATTCCACATCGTTAGTCCAAAAAAAACTATCGGTTAACAAATATTTCTAATATCTTTGCGTTCTTTATTTTTCAACCATTTACATTTATAAACTAAAAAAACATGTTAAAACTAAAACAATTAAGATTCAACCTAATTCTTTTAATGGCCTTATGTGCCGCTCTGACTATAATATCCTGTAGTTCTGATGACGATGGAGAACCAGAAAATCAATGCGAGCCTAATTTTTCAACCAGTGTTGCTTCTGGAAAATTTATGGGAGATCCATTTACCTTTGTAGAGGGAACTGCTTCAGAAAATTTTGCAGATGAAACTGAATTTAGAGTTTTTCTTTATGGAGAAAATGTAGTCGGAGATGCCTGTGATGGTTTTAATTTTGAGAAGCCAGATTCTAGCATCATATTTACCGTACCAATGGAAGTTGGAGTATATCCATTGACTTTGACCGACAACGTTACCTTCAACGATGCCTCCATAGTCAATGAAGTCAATGCCGATTTGGCCATTTGTGGCGCTATAGAAATACTATCCATCACTGATACAGAAATCACAGGCAGATTGGATGCTAGCGCCAACGCAGATTCCGAGTTGAACGGAACATTTACCTTGGTTCGTTGTGACTAAGGTCAATTTTGAATGCTATCAATTTTGAATAATTGAATGAGTGAATAATTGAATGGCCCTCTAACGAAAATCAAACGTAAGAAGGCCATTCAACATTCAATTATTCTCACTTTTATCAATTTTGAATAAATGAATAATTGAATAATTGAATAGCCCTCTAACG
>CAYTVR010000497.1:0-3825 GCA_964441245.1 uncultured Saprospiraceae bacterium
TTGGGAATTGACATTTGCGGGAGAGGATGAGTATAACATCGGCGTATTTATAGATATTGAAATACCTGCGCCCGATATTGTCTTTGCGATTAGCGATATTGGTGTTCTTTTTCGGTCTATTGATGCTGGGGATAATTGGACTAAATTGGTGATCACTCCAGAAACGGAAGGAAGTATCAGTAGTAATCAACTTCAGTTTTTTGATACTGAAAATGGAATAGCTGTTGTCAAATATTATTTATTGGGTGATTCCCGTCAACGATTATATAGAACAAGCGATGCTGGTGAAACGTGGACACTTATTTATGAAACAGGCGGAACAAATTTCCCAGCCATAAATAACCTTCATTTTATAGATAAAGATCATGGATTTCTTTGTACCAATTTTGGGAAATTAGAAATGACAAATGATGGAGGAAGTACTTGGACACCAATCATCATTGCGGATGAGGAGGAGGCATTAGGAAAGGTATATTTTCCGACTGAACAAACAGGTTACGTGTCTTCTTATAATGACGAAACAAAGGTTACTCGCTTGTATCGAACAGATGATGGAGGAATGAATTGGGCACTTGATTTTGAGAAGGATTCCACTTTTATTACAGATTTTAATTTTTCAGATAGTGACAATGGTTATTTGTTTACAGGACATAGAACTGTTTATAGACGGGATGGAACAACTTCAGTAAAAACATCTTCTTTTGCAGAAAAATTTAGGATCTATCCGAATCCTGTTAATGATCTTCTTTTTATTAAAAATGATTTGACGAAAGGTGATTACCATATTGAAATCAGTAATGCTATTGGCCAAATACTTTACCGAAATAAATTAAATACGAGGACTCAACAAGTTTCGACAGAGCAATGGGGGGCTGGTTTTTATTTTATTCAAATTGAAGATGACAATAACAATATAGTTTGGTCTGAGAAAGTAATCAAGAATAAAAGAGAAAGGTGAGTCATACTGAATTTTTCGAATATACTCGGTGAGTACTTTTAGTCATTTTTTTAAAAACATCTTAAGTTTTTGTTATTTCAAAAGTCGTAATGGAAGATGAGTTTAGCAGATGACACAGATCGCACTGATTTTCTCGACTAACGCGCCTTACGATCGAGGGGAATCAGTGCAATCTGCGTAATCCGTACTATCTGTGTTCCATTTTAGCCAACAAGATCATAAACCTAAAATGCATTTGAACTAAAATACAGAATACCCATCTTAATGAATAAATGTATAATTATTTCAATTATGTCTTACTCTGATCGTAAAGCCTCCACTGGATTTCCCCAAGCTGCTTTAACGGCATGATATCCCGTCATCAGTAAAGTGATAATAGCTGTCAGTACAAAAGCGCCTAAGAACAACCAATAATTCAAATCAGTAGCGTAAGCAAATGTTTCTAGCCAAGTAGACATAAAATACCAAGCGGCAATAAACGCTGGGATACAAGCAACTGCAGCAAGAAAAAGAAAGTTATGTGTCAATAGATAGACGAGGTCTTTAGTATCGGCACCCAATATTTTTCGAATACCAATCTCTTTAGTGCGTTGTTCTGCCGTAAACGAAGCCAAACCAATCAAACCCAAACAAGCGACAATAATCATCAGAATACTAAATATGGAAAATATTCGCGCTCGAATTTCGTCGCTCTTATACAACTCCATAAAGGAAGCATCTACAAAATCATATTCAAAAGGTTGATTAGGAAAAACTTCCGTCCATTGTTTTTCTACAAAGGCAATAGTAGTCGAAATATCTTTAGCAGAACTAGGATTTATACGAACATGGCTCATATAATTATTCTTAAAAGGAACAAACATCAAAGCAGAGATTGGTTCGTATAAAGATTGTTGATGGAAATCTTTCATGACACCAATCACTCGATGTACATCCAAGGTATCATCGGTTCCAAATTGAACTTTTTTACCAATAGGATCTTTCCAACCCATTCTTTTGACCATTGATTCGTTGATCAAAACGGCCGCCGTAGTATCCGTGCTTATCTCATGACTAAAGCCACGACCAGTCACTACTTCTACGCCAAGTGTCGGAAAATAATCAAAGTCTACTCTAAAAACATCGACCCCTTTCTGTTCCATCACCCCATCACTGTTTTCTACATTAAAAAGGTTTTTACCAAATTCATCTCCTGGAGTAACAGTGGTAGTACCTACATTGGTGATCTTAGGGTTTTGCAATAATTTATCTCTTAGGATCGGATATTTTTCCTGATCAGTATCGTTACCAATTTCAAAAGTTAAAATATGATTTTTATCAAAGCCTAAGTCTTTGTTGCGCAAGTAATTCATTTGATCATAAATCACTCCAGTCCCCGCTAACATAAATAAAGTGATGATGAATTGAATCATGACCAATGTTTTGCGTAAGCGAGGATTGCCATTTCCTTTTGCCATACTTCCTTTCAAAACAGAGATCGGTGGAAATGCGGAAAGATAAAAAGCAGGATAGCTTCCACCAACCACTCCAATCAACAATACAATGCCTATGGCTCCTAATAAAATAGGCGTAGACCACAATAATTGATACTCCAATTGCATTTCAAAATAGCTATTGAAAATAGGAAGTAACATGTGAACCAAAGCAAAACTAAACAACAATGCAATCAAAGTAAATAAAATAGATTCGGTTAAAAACTGTCCAATTAATTGCCATCTTTCAGAGCCCAATACTTTTCTAATCCCCACTTCCATCGCTCTCTTGGTCGCTCTAGCTGTCGCTAAATTCATGTAGTTGATAGATGCCAGTAGCAAGATAAATAAAGCAACTGCTGCAAAAATATAAATGAAGCCCATGTTACCAACGGGTTCTGCCTCTCCTTCAAAATCAGAGGTCAAATGAATATCGGTGAGTGCGAGTACTTCATATTTTATTTTGATATCAAATTGGGCAAAAATAACGGCGACATACTTCTCGATGATCTCAGGTAAACGACTTTCAAAGACTTTAGGATCAGTACCAGGTTGTAATAATACGTAAGTGAATAAACTGAAACCACCCCAAGATCTTGGATTGTTTTCACTATAATAAGGGAAAGAATTACTAGAAATCATCGCATCTGCAATCAGGTGAGAATGCTTGGGCATATCCTCATATACACCCGTCACTTTAAAATCTCTACCATCGCCTCTTTTTAGGGTTTCTCCAATTCTTTGATTTTTACCAAAAATACGATCGGCTACGGATTTACACAACACGATAGAATTGGGTTGATGTAAAGCTGTTGCGGGATCTCCCTCCAAATAGTTATAAGTAAAAACTTCATTAATGGTAGAATCGACAACAAATACATCTTCTACAAAAAAGAACCGATCTTCATGCGTCAATCGAGTACGTCCATTTTGATCCATCCGAACATATTGTTCTACCTCGGGATAATCGGTTTTCAATTGAGGTCCTAAGGTAACCTGTGAACTAGCCCATCGAAAAGCATCATCTGTTTCGCGGATATCTGAAGATATGCGATAGATTCGATCTGCTTTTTCATGATATTTATCAAAGCTCAATTCTTCTGTTAAGTAGAGCATAATAAAAAGAGTAGAAGCAATTCCAAGGGTTAAACCAAGAATATTTAAAAGGGCATAGCCCGGCTGTCTTCGAAAATTTCGGATAGCAATTTGAAAATATTTTTGAATCATAATGGGAGAGGCGTTTTAAGGTGTTTTAGTTTTATGATACTTTATGAGATCGAAATTTATTCTTTTTTGATAGAAACGGAATAAGATCTTTAAACTAAATGACAAGCAAAAATAATAAAAGTTGCATGAATACGATTTAATTTTGAACGGCCCTTTAGCGTAAATTTC
>CAYTVR010000498.1:0-3800 GCA_964441245.1 uncultured Saprospiraceae bacterium
ACTATCGAAAAAATTCAAATTTCATATGGCTATTTTTCAAAGGGTAACAAGTCTAATGATCTTTTCACTCTACTGTTCTCATCTTTTTATAAAATATCTTACTGACTATTTTCCACTCTCCATCTATTTTCAAAAGGTTCATATAATCAATAAAACTAAAGGCGGGATAGTCGATTTCTAAGGTAGCACTGGCAGCAGTCCCTGTGATATTTATATCTGCGATTCGAGTTTTTCGATTTTGCTTGGGACCGGGTTTGATTCCTTTTTCAAAAAACTCAATGGCATTGACTTCTTTGTATTCATTGCCAATAAATTTCATACTGGCTGTTTCATGAAATGCTTTCTTAAGCGTTTCGAAATCATTGTTAGTTCCTCCCTGCAAATAGTAGTTGAGGGTTTGTTCAACCAGTTGATATTCGGAAGTTTGGGCGATCGAAAAATTTAGCGAAAGCGAAAAAAGGAAAATAGCAAAGCATAATTTTTTCATGTGCTGAAGTTTTAGTTAAGTTTCTTTCAAAGACATAAAACTTTGAAACTGGATGCATTAGAATCACCCCTAATTAAGCAGCTTAAAAAATATGGTAGGTCAAATAAAAGCCTAGCTGATAATTTCGCAATAAGGAAACGTTATTAGTAGTAGTTGGTCTAGAGAGCGGTTGGACTTGGATAGTGTTTTGTTTTAGCGGATTGGTTTTATTATATAATTTATTGAACTGCACGGTATAATGAAAGCCAATTCCGATTTGGGAATTGATAAAATAACTTATGCCTCCTACAAAATTAAATTCATGGGTTTGAAATTTTTGTTCAAGTAGATTGTAATCTGTACTTCTTTTGGTATGACTCGTATTATATCCTTCATCAATTCTCGATTTAGCAAGTCGAGCATAGGAAAATCCTATTTCATATCGGTAACCGTAATTCCTATTTTTGAATGATCGGAAGGAAAGTAACAGGGGTACTTCCATATAGCTTAAATGAATTAGATTCCTATTGATGATTTTGCTTGAAGGTATATTTTTTTCTTCCAACAAACTACCTTTTTGATTGTATAATAAGGCAGTTACAATATCAAGTCTTTTGGTAAGATAGGCCATGCCTTTTATTCCTGCTCGAATGCCTCGTTTGTGAAATCCGTGGAAGTGATCACCATCAATTTGGGAAAGACTCGGGCCAACAATAATGCCGGCATTGAAACGATGTTTTAAAGGTTTTTTTCCCTTAGAAAGGTATTGGGCATGAGATGGTAAAGAAATGAAAATTAGAAATACGGCGGCCAGAACGCACTGTGGTACAAGTCTTCTCATAGTGAAGGGGGATTTGAATAACAAACAAATTCTATTGATAAAACAGTTATCAATTACTCAAATACATTACAAAAACAATGCGAAAAAATAAGGCTTTGTTTTTTTTACCTACGAAAAAGAGGGTCTATGAAACATAAAACCGAATTAAACTAATAGTAGAGGGTATTAGTTCACTATTTTATATCGAATGAGGTAGGTATCTGTTAGAGATTGTCGGTTTTTAATTTCATTTTTATTTTGTTCTAAGTTATCCAATTGGCTATTGGCAAGTATGTAGATAAAATCATTGTGGATAGAAAAAGTGGTTGGTAGATTCATTTTTTCATGATTCATCAATAAAGGATTTATGGCTTCGACTTTCGTCAAATTTTGATTCAGCGTAATTTCATATAATCCATGCTTTTCCTTTTCTTTCCATCCACCATTTCTCAAAGCGAATAATTTCCCTTTATAAAATTTTAAGCCATCGAGACCTAAGTTGGAAGTGATTTCATTAGGTGGGTTGAGTATTTTTCGAGTGGCAATATCGATGATGCGAATCCCATCATTAGAAGAAGCAACGAACAACTTGGTTTTATCATTTGAGATAGCAATACCATTCGGATATTGGAGGGTTTCGTCTTTGATAAATGTACGGATCTCTTTATTCTTCAAATCTGCAATATGGACTTTATGTCCGAAGGTATCTGAAATATAGATTTTATCATCCTCTCCTATTGCCAAGTCATTCAATAAAATACTCATCGTGTCGCGCATGGGAAAACTATGCAGCACTTCATTAGTCTTCAAATCGAAAACTAAAAAGATAGATTTCCAAACCTTGTTTTCCATATTGGAACCTAAAGCGTAGAGTTTGTTGTCTTTAATTTCCAATCCTACCCCACCCAAATAATTGTGTTGGTGCGAGGCAATGAAGTCACTACTCGTAGTTCCTTTTTTATTGGTCTGAATGATCTTCCTTTGGTGAATGCTGCTTATGAAAATCTTGTCTTGGGATGGATGGACGACGATCCCTTCGGGTATGATGTCTTTTTGATTGGGTATGGTAATTACTTCTATTGAGGGGGTGCAATTGGATAGGAGAATGACAAGGGTTAGGAGGATTGTGATTCTCATGATAGCAAATAATTTATAAGGTTGGAGGATGTAATTGATTTTTAATTAAAAAACGCCTTAGCCCTATTAACTGTTTCCGATTTAATTTTAAGGCATTAATGGAAGCTCTTCCTTTTGCAGTTAAACCTACAACAAATTCAACTTCAGTATCCCAAGCAAAATGATTATTCCACCTATCTTTTCTAGGATTAAACAGATCAACTGTTTCTCCTGAGACCTCATCTAATGAATTAGTTTTATTGTATTTATGACCATTACAACCTCTACATGCCAAGGCAAGATTTTTAAGGATAGTTCTTCCACCTAACGAGATTGGTTTTACATGTTCAATTTCAAATCGTTGGGTCGAAGTAAGCATTGGACTTTTACAGTATTCACATTTAAAATCAGCTCTCTTTTCTACCTTAGTTCTAGTTTTCTCATTGATTTTCCTTTTACTCATTTAACCTATAGTTTATCAATTCCTAGTTGCTTAATGAGTTTTTGTATTGGTATCTTTCTTAGTTGAGCTAATTCTGTTAGTGTTGCTAAATAATCAACGTTATGTTTTTCAGCTTTATCTATCAGCTTTAAGTATTCTTTATGTTCTTTATCTGTGATGGTTTCTTCATTCACCTTATCGGTCAATTCATTATATCGCTTTTGGGTTTTACTCGTTAAACCATCATAAATTTTTGCAATCAAAATTAGTTCGCGTTCACTTGGATTAGGCGCTTTCTTTTTTGCCAACAGATAACTTATCTCATCCAAGAATTTCTCTAAATCAGGTGTGCTAAGCTTTGCCATTCCATTCAAGACTTCCTCAAGTTCATATTGTGATGACTTAATCCGTACCGATGCCATTTTTATTCTTTTTTGATTTAGAAGTTGTTTAATACTTCAATTTACAAAACTTTCTACAATAAAATTCGATGCCTTATTCCTTCTGATCATAAGCTCCACAGTTAAACTCCTCCTCACCTTGTTCATCAAAACATGGTTTTCTCCTAATAAATAATGGTCAAATTAAGTAGAATGTAACCAGTGCCCCTTGGTTTAAATAAATAGACCTGACATTTCTTAAAGAAATGTCAGGTCTCAGTTGGCCACTAACGCATCCCCAAAACTCCTTTTGGAATCTGATTCATCGTATACCAACTTTCCGTTGTCCATAACTTTAAGCCATTTTCACTTTTAATAGTTTCAGGATTGAGTCGAATATGAATCACATGATTTTCTTCCATTTGACCCAATTCTAGAAACACTCGCTTTCGATCTTCAGAAATATTTACCGAAAGGATATTCAATTTCTTTTCATCCTTTTTAGGGCCACCATAATTGGCGGTTGGTAAATAGTAAAATTGATTGATATCGTAGTCACTGGCTTTTTCGCCCGCC
>CAYTVR010000499.1:0-3775 GCA_964441245.1 uncultured Saprospiraceae bacterium
AAACGCTAGAAAATTGAAACTCCTTTGGCTTTTCTCTTTAAGCCTCTGGGCTTAATCAAGCGCTAATAGTCGAACAGTAAATTTTCTGGCTGCCCTCCACTTAATACGAATTATATAGGTTACAACTTTTGTCGCGTTATTGTACACAACTAAATGCCCGATGACAATTCGAAAAAAGTCGGCAAAATTCTCGACCAATCAAATGCTTTACAGTTAACAGACTCCCGCTCCGCATTATATGCGGGACCATTCCCAGCCCGCCACTCGGAACGTGAATCTAATGCAAATTTTTTAAGGGACGAGACCTTATTAAGCGTAAAGTGAGAATTTCAAAACTTTACTTTCAACTGTGATAAGGAGTCAGTAGTAAAGTTAATGATTTTTGGTGGAATGATGAGATAGAGTGGAGAATAAAAAAAATGGCCTATACTTAGAGAATATAGACCATCTTTTATGTTATATTTTACAGCTGATAGCTGAATGGATTTATTTTGGATTGCTAGTCCATTCGTAGATCTTCGACTTGTATTCCAGGAAATTTCGAGGAATCGAAAGCGAAAAGACTTTTGTCGAATGCTTTATTAGGTGTCAATTTATTTAATTGGAAAGTATAGCGTGATCCATCGCTTGAGAATGCTTTGATTTGGCGCAGCTCAGGCTTTTTTACATCAATACTTAGACGTAGTTTGAAATATTCGGCTTCTGGATCGGTTGGTTTGAGTTCAATCCAACGAACGCTACTTCCATTCTCTTTACCAGCGATGACTGGTGCGCAAATGAAATTTTCTGGATCATAGAATTTTAAAAAATTATTTGGCGATAACATTCCATCATCCATATCAGGATCTACATCATTGATTTGTACCTCATTGTTAGAAATGACATGGTACCAAAGTGTTTTTCCATTACTGATAATGGCCTGTGATTCTAAGACTAAATTATAGGCTTCTCCTTGCTGACTGATGGTTCCTTTCTGTATTTCTGGATCTTGCTCAGGAATCTCAATGGTCAAGGTAAAATCAGCTTCAATCGATTTGAAAGCATTATAGTTGGCTTTCATTTCATTTAAAATGGCATTGGAGGCCTTATCGGAATCTTCTGTTTGCACGAAAGTGTTATTCTGCGCAAATAGCGTACAAGTCATGCAAATGGCGATCAAACTAAACAGTATATTTTTCATAATCTTGGGTTTTTATCTCAATTCAATTGTATTTTTTAATTTCAGTTATCCTGAAAGGTCTACTACTTAGACGTAAAAAAAGCGGCAAGGATTATTCCTCTTGGCTATTTTTTGTAAAGATAGGGTGTTAAAGTTTTAATAAACGAAAGGGGAGTGGTTAAAGTGGTGTTAAATATTGAATGATTCGATATACAATAATTGAAATCGTTTAAGTTTTTTCTACTAGAATTGAAGATTTTCCTTCCTTTAATATTCGCTTAAAGTGGTTTTTACGATCACTTAACATCTCCATCTTATTTAAGGGTTTGAATTAATGAACAGGTAATGTGCAGTTTATCTAGCTATGGTAATTTCGTAGATCGAAAATCATAAACAAAAGACTATCATGAAAAAACTAGTATTACTACTTAGCCCTTAGGTTTGAAATTCGATTTGGTAAAATAATTATATAAACGATTTTAATTTTCTTAATGAAGATTTAGCTGCATATTTTTTGTAGCTAAATCTTTCTAATTTTAGTATAAATTATGAGTAGATCATTTTTCTTCATTCTGCTGGTTTTAATTATTGTATCCTGTCGTTTGGAACAAAAAAGTATACCTATTTCTACTGCTTCCAATGAAGACCTTAAGAAAGAAGCCCATGAAGATTCTTTGGCATTGAAAGCTGCTTATGATGCACAGGAGAAAATTTCTTGGAGTGTAATGCCCACATTAGAAACAGAAGCAATTCCTGCCACTTCAGGAGAGGATGCAGCTGATGATCCTGCCATTTGGGTTCACCCCAATGATCCATCTAAAAGTTTGATTTATGGTTCTAATAAAAAAGGAGGCTTAGCGGTCTATAATTTAGAAGGGACAGAAGTCGCCTACTATCCAATTGGGAATATAAATAATGTGGATATACTTTATAAATTTCCACTAGAAGATAAGTTGATTACTGTTTTAGGTTGTAGTAATCGTAGTAATCAATCTATTGATCTTTTCAAGATTGATGAAAATGATGGAACCTTAAAAAATATTGCTGCTGGGAATTTAGTAATTGATACTACTTTGATTGATGATATTTATGGATTTTGTTTTTCAGTTGATCAAAAAAATAATTCTTTCTATTGTAATATAAATGGTAAAAATGGATTATTTCAACAATTCGAAATGAACGATAATAGTGATGGAATTACCTTAGAATTAAAACGATCTATACCATTTGATTCTCAAACCGAAGGTATGGTAGCGGATAATCAATTCGGGAATTTTTATATAGGAGAAGAAGCAAAAGGGATTTGGAAATTAAATATCGATCCTGCTACAGGAATCAATAAAAAATTATTAAAAGGAAGTGATCAGTCTAATCCTAATATTTCATTTGATATTGAAGGATTAAGTATTTATAAAAAAAATGATAAAGGATACTTAATCGCTAGTAGCCAAGGAAATTTCTCTTATGCTATCTTTGATCGAATTGGCGATAATACTTATCTAGGAAGTTTCAAAATATCACATTCAGATAATGTTGATGGGGCAGAGGAAACAGATGGACTTGATATTGTGAGTGATTCCTTGGATCAAAATTTTCCAGAAGGTTTACTCGTGGTACAAGATGGATTTAACTTTGATCAGGAGATACTAAAATCTCAAAACTTTAAATTCGTAAGTATAAAAAATATTTTACGAGGAATTTCCAAAGAGTAACTTAATTAAGTGAAGTTTTCAACTTCAACAAAATAAGTATGCTCTAATAATTTCTGCTGATTAATCACCAACAATAGGAATATTCATAGCTTGAAAATTTATCATTTTTGTAAAACAATGGTAGACATGGTTCTGAGATTAGAGACATTCAGGGTTTTGAAAGGATCTAATAATTGTAAATGATGTTTTTGTTGTAGCTGGGCTAAAACTTTGAGATCGAGTAAATAACGGGTAGATTCATCCGGTAAAAAATAAATGTCCTCTTCTATTTGCTCTGCATAAGATTCAATGGTGTGTTTGGCACACATTCGTATCCAGAGAATGCCTTGAGGACTCAATAATTGAATCATCGCTTCGAAAAGTTGGATAAAGTGTTTTCTGCTTTCCGCAAAATGGAGAACGGCACTCGAAATAATAAAATCAAATCGTTGATCAGAAAAAGGAGGATTTTCAATGTTGCCCAATTTGAATTTACTGCTATTAAAATCAGGATTCCAGATCGGTATATTGGCTTTTAAATCATTTAAAGATGCTTCTTTTCGGTCGAAACCGGAAATATCGTAGTTGTTTCTAATAAAATATTCACTATTACGGCCATGGCCGCAGCCTGCATCTAAGAGTTTCATACTAGAATGAATTCGACCTCTCATTAATTGGTCGAGCAGATAGATGTCTATATTTCCGAGTTGTTGAAGAAGATTTGTTGTAGACATAGTTTTAATGAAAATACTCAAATCATAACGATTTAAGCTGAATATTAAGAGTATTTTTAAATTTCTATTGTCTGAAAAACAATACTTTATGAACCCCGACAAGTTTGTCGCATGCGGGTGAAGCTTAATTATTGAATGGGTGTGACCGTGGCCTGATGTAGAATAAAATATCTATCTTAAAGATAAAAAAC
>CAYTVR010000500.1:0-3775 GCA_964441245.1 uncultured Saprospiraceae bacterium
TTGATTCTTCGCGCTTCATCTACCCTACTTTTATAACAATTCGATGACAAGCATTATTCAAATATCCTTTAGGATTCCAACCTGGTAAAAGCATCGGTTGCGATCGACCTTGACTATCCACTGCCCTGGCCCATACTTCGTAATAGCCATTTTGTGGAAAGCTGATTTTTGCAGAAAAATGTTGCCAAGCCAATCGATTCACTGGCTTTTCTAATTGACATTTTTGCCAACTGGCTCCAAAGTCAATTGAACAAAATACTTGCTTGACTTCCAAATCACCTGCCCAAGCCTGACCACGGATAGAAAGAGTTTGACCTGTTCGAATCATCGCACCTGTTTTTGGATAAGTGATCAGAGATTTGACCGGCATACTTTCAATAATACACATATCCTTATTTTCAACTTTCGATCCTGGAGGAACAGGTTTACAAGGAACTCGATAAGCTTGTCCCCCCATTTTGGGACCATCATGTATTTTATTTCGAATACTAATTCGCTCCAACCATTTTCCGGAACAGGAAGCTGGCCATCCACCGATCACCATACGCAAGGGATAACCATTTAACCAAGGAAGGTCTTTTCCATTCATAGACCAAGCGATCAAACTTTCATTTTCCATGGCTTTCGAAATAGGAACGCCTCTGGATATTGGACGCTTTTTCGGATCACCACTGAGATGACTATCTTTTCCAAAATACGCGACATAGACCGCATCACTTTTTATACCAACACTGGCTAACACATCTTTCAGTCGTACACCTGTCCAGGAAGCGCAACCAACAGCTCCAGTACTCCATTGGTTGCCTTTAGCAGGTGGCTGGAATTCTTTTCGACCATTACCTCCACATTCTAAAGTCAAATGATAAGTATACGTTTTGAATTTCTTTTTTAAGTCACTAAGTGAAAATATTTTTGCTTGCTTGGCGGATTCACCATCAATAGTTAAAGTCCAAGTGCTTAAATCTATAGAAGGTTTTTCCGGAGGAATCCCATTGTTGCGAACAAAAAATACATCATTTGGCGTGACTTGATGATCTAGTAAATGAGGAGGCGTTTCTGCGTTAATTGGTCGATCATTCAAGACCGTCAATCCAGCATGTTTTTCCGGTAAATTAATTACAGCAGAATCCTTTAGAGATATTTTAGGTAAATCCTCCAGCTTTTTATTTCCGCTAAGGAGATAAGGTGTTCCCAAAAAACATCCTAATCCTACCATTGAAAATTGCTTCAGAAACGATCTTCTACGATCTGTTTTTTTACTCATAAAACCATTTATTAATAAAATCAGCTAACTCATCAAATCAGGAAATTGCGCAATAATGTCTTGCCATAATGGTTGGAAACTAAACCAGCCGGCTACAGGAAATCCTAATTCAAAATCTCGAGTAGACCGAGCAACTTCCGCACTAATTGGAATAGGTTTAATCCCTGTCGATTCTGCTAAAATTTGAGACTGACAACTTCGTTCCATAGTGATAAACCACCAAACTGCTTCTTCAACAGATCCTCCAACTGTCAACAAACCATGATTTTGTAAAATAGCGGCTTTCATATCTCCTAAGGCATTAGCTATTCGATCTCCTTCACTAGAATCTAGGACAACGCCGGTATAGTCATTGAATAAGCCATGATCTTCAAAAAAAGCACAAGCATCTTGCGTTAAAGGATCTAATAATCGGCCAAGAGTAGACCATGTTTTTCCGTATAAACTATGCGAGTGCGCTGCTGCAATTACATCCGGTCGAGCTTTGTGTATTCGAGAATGAATAGCAAAAGCAGCTTGATTCAGCATTTGATGTTTTCCTTCTACAACCTTCCCTTCTTCATCCACCAAAATCAAATCCGATACTTTTATTTTATTGAATGAAACACCAAAAGGGTTGACCCAAAATTTCTCTGGGTCTTCTGGATCACGAGCTGTAATATGACCCGCTACTCCTTCTGAAAAACCAAATTTACCAAAGATTCGAAAAGCAGCAGCTAACATGGTTTTACGATGTACTCTTTCTGCTTCAAGACTATCTCGCTTTGGCATCAAATTTTCGTATTGCGGTGGATTCTTAACAGGCATCTTTAATAGTTTAATTGACTTATTTATGAATGTCATAAATATAAACTTTTATCCCGAATCATAGGTAAAACTGATTAACAATTTAGAAACATAGAATACACTTCCATCTAACATATTATTAATAAACAATTAATCCATCGCTTTCTACTTTTTGAATGGATAATAATAGTTTTGCATATAATATTTTCTTATAAAAAAAAACCTTAAAATCATGAAACAACGCTACCTCTGGTGGACTGTGATCCTTATGTCCATACTCACCAATGCTCTTTTTGCCCAAGAATTTAAATTAGATAAAATAGCAACTTATCACACTGGTATTTTTGACGAAGGAGCTGCCGAAATTTTAGATTATGATCCCAATTCAGAAAGAATATTTTTCACTAATGCAAATAACAATAGTGTTACGGTTATCGATATTTCAACTCCTAATGTTCCTGTTTTTCTAAAAGACATCAGCATGGAAGCCTATGGTGGAGGCATTAATAGCCTTGCTGTTTATGATGGAATGATCGCTGTTGCCGTGCAAGGAAATGATAAAACAACTTCAGGTATTGTTGTTTTAATGGATATCGATGGTAAAGTAATCAACACCTTCGAAGTAGGTGCGCTTCCTGATATGATCGCTTTTTCTCCTGATGGAAAAATGATTTTAACAGCGAATGAAGGAGAACCTGATGATGATTATTTAATCGATCCTGAAGGCTCTGTATCTATCATCGATATTCGCTACGGAACGGCGAACAACATTGCCACCAATCGTTTAATCACCTTTGAAACTTACAACGACAAAAAAGTGAGTTTACAAAATAAAGGTGTTCGACTTTTCGGACCAAATGCTTCAGTCGCTCAAGATCTTGAACCAGAATATGTGACCTTTTCTGAAGACGCAACTAAAGCATATGTCATTTGCCAAGAAAATAATGCTTTAATTGTAATTGACTTAGAAAACTATGTAGTTCTTGACATTTTACCTTTAGGTGTAAAAGACCATAGCAAGGGTGCTCCAGTAGTATCTAGCTTCTTTTTGAATGAAACTAATGGATGGCCTTCATTAGGAACACCACTAACTAAAAACGCTGCACCTGTTATGCTTGGTGGCTTTTCTGGATTGTATTTTGATGAAGCTGCTTCTACTGCAACTGACTATGTTTTCTACACGGTTCCTGATCGTGGTCCAAATGGAAGTACCGTAAGTCGATCTAGTGTTTCTCCAAGTACCTCACAAAATGTTCGACCTTTCAAACTACCTAATTACCAAGGACGGATTGTTCAATTTACACTACATAAAAACACAGGTAAAATTACTTTGAATAACCAAATTTTATTGTCTACCGCAGACGGAAATCCAATTTCAGGCCGAGGCAATATTCCTGGTTTTGATGAAGTTCCAGTCACTCAAACAGTAGCAGAGACCGCCTATGACAATGTGGATTATGTTGGTCCTGATGGAACAGAATATCATGCTTTAGATTATGATCGTTTTGGAGGAGATTTTGAAGGAATTGTAAAAGACAATGATGGGAATTTTTGGATGTGTGATGAATACCGGCCAGCGATTTACAAATTCAATACTCAAGGTGTGATGATGGATAGATTTGTCGCTTCTGGAACTTCCAAACTAGGAACTACTGAAATGCCAGAAAATCATTATGGTACTGAATCACTTCCTGCGGTTTATGCTAAAAGAAGAGCCAATCGAGG
>CAYTVR010000501.1:0-3769 GCA_964441245.1 uncultured Saprospiraceae bacterium
ATCGGTTAGCTAAAATATTTCGAACTCAAATCGGACATTTATTTATGTCTCATCCCTAAAATGAATAAAATGAAATTAAACTCACTCTTCCTATTCTGTTTTTTTACAAGTTTATTGCTATTCCAAGCCAGCTGTGGTGATGATGAAATTCCAGTTCCCACTAATAATAATAACAATGGAAATACTGATCCAGAAGGAAAGGTCAGTGTTTGGCGGTCTGATAAGGAAGGGCTAATAAAAATAGCTAAAGAAGCAGAGTTACTTTCTTACGAAGCTATTACAGATTATGACGTCACCATTCCAATTAATGCAGGTACAGAATACCAAGTAATGGAAGGCTTTGGTGCAGCACTAACGGGTTCCTCTGCTTATGTTATTCAAACTCATTTGGAAGAAGCGGAGAGGAATCAATTGTTGCAAGATTTATTTGATGCTGAAAATGGGATTGGAATTAGTTTTATCCGTGTGACCATAGGCGCGTCTGATTTTTCTCTTTCGAATTTTACTTATAATGACTTAGGAGCTAGTCAATCTGATATTTCTCAAGATAATTTCGACTTGTCAGTGGAAGACCAATACTTAATTCCACTCTTACAAAAGATCATCGCGATTAACCCGGAACTAAAAATCATCGCTACGCCATGGTCTGCTCCAGCTTGGATGAAAGAGAATGGAGACCTAAGAAATGGAGGTCATTTACAAAGTAATTTTCTAGAAAGTTATGCCACCTACTTTGTCAAATACATTCAAGCGATGTCTGGGGAAAATATCCCAATTCATGCCATCACTATTCAAAACGAACCACTACATGCTGCCCCTTACATGAGTATGGAGATGACCGCAGCACAACAAAAGGTATTTATTAGAGATTATTTAGGGCCCCAATTTGAAGTCAATAACATTGATACCAAAATCATCATTTATGATCACAATTGGGATGATATAAATTATCCTTTGGATATTTTAAACGATGCAACTGCCAAAAATTACATTGAAGGAACTGCTTTTCATTGTTACGAAGGAGATGTCTCCGCCATGTCTCAAGTTCACGACGCACATCCTAACGTAGGCATTTATTTTACAGAATGCTCCGGTGGTGATTTTGCCCCTGACTATGCTGCTAATTTATCATGGAATACCGAAAACTTAATAGTAGGTGCCACAAGAAATTGGTCAAAAACTGTTCTTTTTTGGAATCTGGCATTAGATGAAAACGATGGCCCAAAGAATGGTGGATGTGATGATTGTCGAGGAGTGGTAACCATAAATTCTAATACAAATGCAATCACAAAAAATGAGGAGTATGTTTTACTAGGACATATTTCAAAATTTGTAAAACCCGGAGCCAAACGAATTCAAACAACCAATACACGAAGTCAAGATATTTCTCAAGTGGCTTTTAAAAATCCTGATGGTGGAATTGTAGTTATTGCATTTAATCATAAAAGCGAAAAACAAAAAGTTCAATTTCAATTAAATGAAGATGCTTTCAATTATGAAATAGAAGGTGGGATGTTAACGACTTTCTTAATAGATGATTGAACTAACAACAATCAACTGACAACTACAGCTATTTGAACCCAAATCGAGAATTGACCTCTAATAATTATAACAATAATACTTCAATGAAAAACTTTTACATAAATGTATTTGTGATGCTTATACTTCTTTCCTTAGGATGGAACTGCACAAAAAAACTAGAAGCAACGGCAACAGGCAAATCTTATTCTTCTTTTCCCAAAACTAATAATATTCAAATAAACAAAGCAGATTCCCTTTTAGCACTAATGACCCTATCAGAAAAGCTCGGTCAATTACAGCAATTGGATGGAGGCATCAGTAAGAATGACTTACCTCGATTAATTGAGCAGGGTAAAGTAGGTTCGGTACTCAATGAGGTCAATCCCGAATTGGTTGAAAAATATCAAAAAATTGCACTTGAAAAAAGCCGTTTAGGAATTCCGTTGTTAATTGGTCGAGATGTCATTCATGGCTTTCAAACCATGTTTCCAATACCTCTAGCGCAAAGTGCAAGTTGGAATATGGACATCATTGAAGAAGGAGCAAGAATCGCTGCAAAAGAAGCAAGTGCTGTAGGAGTCAATTGGACTTTTGCACCTATGATAGATATTGGGCGTGACCCTCGTTGGGGAAGGATTGCAGAATCTCCAGGAGAAGATGCTTTTCTAACTAGCCAAGTTGGTGCAGCGATGATTAGAGGGTTTCAAGGAAAAGGAAATTATCCCGATGGCAACATGGCAGCTTGTGCAAAACATTTTGCGGCTTATGGAGTAACGGAAGGAGGACGAGATTATTCTACTGCAATAATTGGAGAGCGGCAACTAAGAGAAACGTATCTTCGACCATTTCATACGGCTATTGAAAACGATGTAATGAGTTTTATGACTTCATTTAACGAAGTCAATGATGTTCCAGCATCGGGTAATCAATTCCTTCTGCGCGAAGTTTTACGAGAGGAATGGAAATACGCAGGAATGGTCGTAAGTGATTGGGAGTCCATTAAAGAAATGATTGCCCATGGGTATTGTAAAGATTTAAAAGAAGCAGGGTATAAAGCCATGCGTGCTGGTGTGGACATGGAAATGGTAAGTACTGCTTACAATGATTATTTACAGAACTTGATGGCCGAAAATAAAATAAGTATTGGTCAAATTGATGCAGCTGTTCGACGAATCTTGTGGATGAAAATTAGATTAGGCTTATTTGAAAACCCCTACCCTATTAAGAAAAACACTTCAACTATTTTGAGTAAAAATCACTTAGAAGCTGCCAAAAAAGCGGCTATTGAAAGTGTGGTTTTATTAAAAAATGAAAACGGTACTTTACCTCTTTCAGAAAAAACAAAGTCAATCGCAGTAATAGGACCTTTAGCAAATGCTCCGCATGAGCAAATGGGGACCTGGGCTTTTGATGGCAAAAAGGTAAATTCACAAACGCCTTTAGCAGCCTTTCGGGAACTATTGGAAAATGATGTAAAAGTCAATTACGCTCCAGGATTAAAAATTAGCAGAACTAAAAATCATGATGGATTTCAGGATGCTATAACTGCTGCAAATAATTCTGACGTTGTGTTTTATTTTGTAGGAGAAGAATCCATCCTTTCTGGAGAGGCACATTGTCGGGCGCATTTAAATTTGCCCGGAGCTCAGGAAGTATTATTAGACGAAATAGCTAAGACCGGTAAAAAAATTGTATTGATCGTGATGGCAGGCCGTCCTTTAATTTTGACCCATTTACTACCAAAAGTTGATGCACTTTTATACGCTTGGCATGGCGGAACAATGGCAGGTCCAGCCATCGTGGATATTGTAATGGGTAAAGCAAACCCATCGGGAAAATCACCTATTACCTTTCCAAGAGCGGTTGGTCAGATTCCAATCTATCACGCTCATAAAAACACGGGTAGACCTGCTAATGAGTCCAATTGGGTCTCCATTGACAGAATTCCAGTTGAAGCATGGCAAACTTCCTTAGGAAATACTTCGCATTATTTAGATGAAGGATTCGCACCACTTTTTCCATTTGGCTATGGTCTGTCTTATTCCAAATTCGAATATCAAAAGCTAAGGATTAGCGAAAATAAAATGACTGCTGCTCAAACGATAGTTGCAGAAATAGAAGTAACTAATACGGGAAGATATGACGGGAAAGAAGTTGTTCAACTTTATATTCAAGATTTATTTGGGAGTATTACCCGCCCCGTTAAGGAATTAAAGGGTTTTCAAAAAATTGAGTTGAAAGCAGGGGA
>CAYTVR010000502.1:0-3745 GCA_964441245.1 uncultured Saprospiraceae bacterium
AAGCCTATCGAGATGAATAAACAGCTATGCTTTTTCATGAAACAATTTCCTTTTTATCTCCTTTGAAATAAGCATAGAAACTCAGAATAATGGCAGCAGAGGAAACTAAGGTCATTACGGTACCGGGCATAAAGTTGACAAATCCACCCAAATCCATAAATAGGAAATACCCCAAATCTGCCAATCCACCAGTGATGGCAGCAAGAAAAATGGCGTTTTTATTTCCTTTCCAAACAAAGAAAGCAGAAATTAAAGTGACGATACCAATCCAAAACAAGTTGAAACCATGTTGTCCTATGACGGCTCCAGAAGCAGCAGGATAATCCAG
Organism: uncultured Saprospiraceae bacterium; assembly: GCA_964441245.1. Taxonomy (GTDB): domain Bacteria; phylum Bacteroidota; class Bacteroidia; order Chitinophagales; family Saprospiraceae; genus JALZUU01. The sequence goes on from CAYTVR010000502.1 coordinate 329, forward strand.
TTGTAGGGTAGAAGGGGCAATGGCATCTGCAATACCTCCTACGGCACCAGCAATGTCATCAGAACCTATGAAATACATGGTCATAACACCAGCGAAAATGTGTACGATTCCCCAAATTATCCAGAGGACTGAAGAAATTTTCAAGAAAAGAGAAAGATTTTTCATTTTTTAAATTTTGTATTATATAAAATTGTAATGACACAAAATTATAAAAATGAAAAACGGAATACATTAATGTAGATTAAGATTTTTATTCATCAATTGTTTTTCTCTTTTTACGTTCCCCTTTGACTTTGCTTAAGGCTTCGGGGGTGATGCCAAGGTAGGAAGCAATCATGCGTTGAGGAACTCTTTGGTTGATGTCAGGATAGTTTTTGATAAAATGTTCATATCGATCAATTGCTGAGGTACTCATCAGCATGATGATTCTTTTTTGAAGCACAGATAATCGTTTACGAATTTTATCAAATTCAAAATTGTTGTTGTTTTCTTTGTCGATAATGGTGACCTCTGAGTTTTCTAAGGCGTCAATAAATAAATCACTTGGTAAATGAGGCGGAGTATTATCAGCTAAGACCCAACCTTGGGGAGCAAACATAAAAATATGTTCTTTACCTTTTTTATCAATTAAGTAACTGCGGAGTAGACCGGATCTTACGATGTAGACTTTAGTGTGAAGTTCTCCACTTTGTTGAACGATTTGTCCTTTATTTATTTTTATGGTTTGCAATTTTTTTCTTGTTTAAATTTGACTCAGGATAGAAATTATTGTTGAGATTCAATGGTTGATTTAAGACGAATAAATATAATTTAATTTCTCGGGTTTAGCTATTTTAGTTGCTTACCCTAGTTTGTGGTCTTTAGTACGCAGAAAAGTGTATTTATTGTAATTACTTTTCTCTTGTTTGTACGACTGTAATTAAAGTTAAGCATATTTTTATGTATAGTAAGGTAGACCAAAAACCAGCAACCAACCGAAGATACGAGCTGCAAGGAGATCCGAAGGTCAGTATATCAAATGGCTAAAGTCGAGTTTAGTTCTCTTAAAGATAAAAGACCACCCCTTGCAGGGCAGTCTTCCAAAGTTACTATTTTGATTTTCTAATCAAAATTTTCCATTCTCATTTTTCCATTCTTCTTTTGCAGGAATTGGTTGTATTACATCCCAATGCTCAACGATTTGTCCATTTTCCAAACGGAATAAATCATAATAAGCTACATGGTCACCTGGTGCTTTACCAAATTTACCTTCACTCATCGATAATACGAAATTACCTTCTCCTAATACTTTATGAACTTTTTCATACACCATCACCATATCATTCTCTGCAAAATATTTTAAGGCAGCTCCTAATCCGTCTAAACCATCTGCGACAGCCGAATTGTGTTGGATATAATTAGTAGGATTAACAAGTGTAGTCAGATTATCCATTTTACCATTTAATAAAACTTCATCAATGAATGTTTCAACTACTTTTTTATTAGCAGCTGTTTTTTCTTTGTCAGTAATATCTGTTCCTCCGTCAAATTGAGTTCTACCACTTGGATTAGGAGGAGTCACTTCTGCCATGTTATCCCAATGTTCAACAATTTTTCCTTCTTCAAATCGAAAAACATCAAAGGCTGCTTTTGGTCCGAAGAAATCATATTCGGTATGAGTAATAACATAGTCACCGTCTTCAAATGCTCTGACAACATTAGCTTTAAAACCTCCTTCAGGAGCGTTTTTCATTACTTCACCAAATCCTGCCAAACCATCGCCAACTGCTAAATTGTGTTGGATATATTTGTTAGGATTGATGTATGAGATTGGTGTATGATCTCCCGTATTAAAACTGTTAAGTAGTGCAACTACTTTTTCTTTTTTTGATAATTCCATTTTTACTTCTTTTTTAGATTTTTTTGATGTTGAATTGTCTTGTTTTTCGTTGCTACAACTGATTAAAAATAAACCTGCCATGAGCAAAGAAATGATGAAAATATTTTTCATGCATAAATTATTTTTGCTTGTTAAAAATGATATTGCAAAGATAATTGAGTACTCATTTTTATCAACTATAAATAAGGGAGCAATGACTGTAAAAATGGGAAAATTGTTAGTGTGTGATTCTAAACTGTTCAGGCGTGGTTTGAGTTTGTCTTTTAAAATATTTATAAAAATTGGTGGTTTCTTCAAAGCCAGATTGGTAAGCAATTTCCTTAATAGATAACTTAGTATTAATAAGTAATCGTTTGATTTTTTTGGTGCAAATTTCATCCACAAATTCTTTGGCAGATTTATGGACAATGCTTTTGGTAATAGTATTCAAGGTTTTTGTGCTAAGCCCTAAGATTTGTGCAAAGTCTTGAACTTTAGTAGTTTTTACTACGTGTCGTTCAACCAAATTTTGAAATTCAACAAACTCTTTGACGTATTTCTTTTCAAAATTAATTTGTTCTTTCCTAGATTTTATTCTGAAAAGTTGGGTGATTAAAATATGTACTTCACTTCGGATAATAGCTAATGAATGATTATCATTTATTGTGAAATATTCATTTTCTATTCGTTTGATGACTTGCTGAATGAGTTTAAATTCCCTATTGCTTAACTGTAGTTTTGGCACTCCTAATAATTCATTAAATAAAAGCATTGTTTTTTGTGCTTCGATTTCTTCGAGGTAACTGACTAAAAAATCATTAGTAAAAAGGAGTAGCTTACCCTTTAGATTATCACTTCTGAAAAATTTATGAATTTGGTCTTTTCTTACGGTTAATAATGTCCCTTTCGAGCAGTTGTAATCCGTAAAGTCAATAGTATGATAGCCTTGCCCTTTTTCAAAAAAGAGGAGTATATAAAATTCGACCCGATGTAAAACGGCAGGAGAATGGTCTATATCCTTTCGCCCAAATAGTTCTTCTAATTTGATTAAATCAAATCTGGCTTTGGGGTTTTGTTTGTTTTGAAATTTTATATTTTTCTCTTTCATTTTTTATATTGGTATCCAAGGGGTTGTACTCCTATTGTGGTGACGTTTAGTCGCTATGGACCTTGAGTACTTTGTTAGGAATAAGACTTAAAGTTCAAAATCTAAACATCTAATGGAATATATCTTTCTTTTATTATGTCGAAATGGTGTATTTGATGTGCTGTAATCGTGAGGCCAATTGAAAAAAGAGGCATTTCGTATTCAAAAAAAATACAGCTTGTTTCAAGTGTTTTTTTATTAAAAGATTTATACATCATTATGGTGGATTGGCGTAGGATTCGAAGTTCATTGACCAACTCTTCAATTGAGCGTTCATCTGCATTCGAATGGGTAGCCATAATTTCTTGGTCGTGTGCTGCGGGGATGGTTCCTTCACTACGAGCAAAAATTATTGCTCTAAAACACCAAATTCTTTCCCAATCGATGAGATGCTGTAATATTTTATGAATTG
>CAYTVR010000503.1:0-3714 GCA_964441245.1 uncultured Saprospiraceae bacterium
GCATAATATGCGCTTATCCATGAATTTTTATCTGGACCTGGGTAAACATATAAATTCCAAGTTTGACTTGGTTGAGGTAATGGCTGAGCTGGATCATCGAAATTTAATTGACCTATAAATTCTTCCCATATACCTTTAAACAATTCTCTTCTTTCTTTGATTTCTGGAGAAATATTTTCACTTTTTTGATTAAGATCAGAGTTATCATTATCATTCACCAACATTAATCCTTCCGCAAGCTCAATATTTACTTTTTGAATTTCTACAGTTTTTACAGTAGTTCTTGGAAAGACGATAGTTCCATTATCTTTTGTTTTAAATATTGCTAATTCAACGAGAGAGAGTGTAAAATTTAAATTACCATATTGATTTATAAATTCAGTAATTTCAATTGCCCCTTCCCTAATTCCATCTCCAGCAATTAATAGTAGAAAATTCCCCAATCTTAAATTCCTGCTTACTGCATCAACAAAATCAATTTCACTTAAATTATAGTTTTCTTCAACTGAAGTAGCAATATTATATAAAGAGTTACCCTTTAATTTTGTTTTCTTATTTATTTCTCGTTGTAAATCTGAATAAGTCCATTTAGAAATTTCCTTCGCGTAATCTAAAATTTGAGCGATAACTTTTCTTCGAGCCTCTGGATTCCGCCATAGTTTAGTTTCGATAATAGCTAAATCTCCATTCGGGGTAGTCATCAAAATATCTAAAGGGCCAGCCGGAGTCCATAATTCCATACAAACCGGAATCAATGGATTGAATGATTCATCTATATCGCTAATTGGAAGACACTCAGGATACTTGAATATCAATTTTTGAATTTGCTCTTCAGTAAAAACTTTTGCTTCAAGTAAGACATTACTTCCATTTTTATTGATATAAATTGGATTTCCGTGTTTCGATTTTTTCATTAATTACTATTCTAAAATGTATTTTTTCGTCTTTATAATACTGACTAACGTAAGAAATTTATGTTGATTTTCAATAAATTATACATTGAAAATTTAACATTAATTTCGATTCGTTAGCCTATTAGGTTTACCTCCTGTATAATCCGCTTCAAGATATGCCAGCCATTCCGGCAGTATTATGCCACCGTGTTCGGTTCAAACTATGCCAAAAATTGACTAAATAGCTGAAATGTAATATTTGCTGTTCGGTTGAAAATAGGCCATTGTTCGGTTGAAACTATGCCACTTTGAAGGAGTAATTTGCAGTTCATCAAATCGTGAACTGCAATGGCTTATAAAAGAACTTCGTGTATGGAAATCCGTCAATTACTCCAATTAAAAATGAATGGTGAATCGAACCGATCCTGTGCTGTCTTGTTGCAGTTGAATCGGAATACGATTAATGCTTATGTGCAAGTTTTTAAACAAACAAGCATGTCTTATGAAGTACTATTTTCAAAATCTGATTTAGAGCTTCGAGAACTATTTCCTCAGGCAGACACAAAAGATGCTAGTCGATATAAAGTACTATTGAACTATTTGCCTGAGGTATATGCTGATCGGTCCTTACCAGGGTTTACGCTTCGACATTGTTGGTCGGTGTACAAAGAAAATCATGCTGATGGTTACGGTTTTACCCAATTTGCCGATCATTATAAACGCCTTTATAAGAAGAAAAAAACGAGTATGGTTTTGGTTCATCAAGCTGGAGAAACTGTGTTTGTTGATTACGCTGGAAAAAAGGCAAACATTAAAGACCGGGAGAGTGGAGTGATAACGGAGGTTGAGCTTTTTGTAGCGATATTGCCTTGGAGCAATTACACTTTTGTGGAAGCCAGTTATTCGCAAAAGAAAGAAGATTTTATTGGTAGTATGAATCGATGTCTATCCTTTTTCGGAGGTAGTCCAGTGGCTGTAATTTCAGATAATTTGAAAAGTGCGGTTACCAAGGCTAATAAGTATGAACCAACTATTAATAAAACCTTTAAAAGTTTTGGCCTTCATTACAACACGGTTATCCATCCTGCTCGACCTTATAAAGCAAAAGATAAAGCTTTGGTAGAAGGGGCTGTAAAATTGGCTTATCAACGCATTCTTTTTCCGATCCGTCAGATGACTTTCTTTTCTATTGGCGAGCTAAATATTGAGATCGAAAAACGGTTAGCGATTCATAATCGGACTAATTTTCAGGATCGAGATTGCTCTCGTTTAGACTTATTTATGCAAACGGAAAAACAGTTACTTCGCTCTTTGCCCCCTCAAGCATTTATGATGCGAGACTACAAATGGGTAACGGTCAATTTAGCCGGTCATGTAAAATTAAATGAAGACAAACACTACTATAGTGTACCTGCTGATCTAGTTGGAAAGAAGGTGGAATTGCAGTATTCGCAGGACACCGTAGAGGTTTATCGCGCCTCAACAAGAATTGCACTTCATACACGTAAACGATATCCTGGTTACTCTACCCGAGCAGAACATCAAGCCAAAGAGCATCAAGAATATAGCAAATGGAATGTAAATTATTTTGTTGAAAAAGCGCAAACTATTGGTCCGGTTTGCGAGCAATTTATTGAAAAATTAATTCACTCCAAACAATATCCTCCTCAAGCCTTTAGACAAGCTCATGGAATTGTTATGCTTAAAAGATTATACGCTAACAATCGAATTGAAAACGCTTGTCGCATTGGTTTGCTCAGCCAAAAATATTCCTATAAAGGGATCGAACAGATACTGAAAAAAGGACTAGATTTTAATTACCAAGAACTATTCGATGAGGCTCAACCTAATAAATTAAATGCATCCTCTCACATTCCCAAACATGACAACATCAGAGGAAATCATTATTCATAAATAAAACATAAATTTTAAAAAACAAAAAAATGAACAATTATCAAACCATTGAAAAATTAAAAACCCTCTACTTAAAGGGCATGGCAAAGACCCATCAACAACATCTGCAAGACAACTTATATAGCGACTACACCTTGGATCAATATCTGAGTTTGTTAACAGATCAGGAATCAGATTTACGGCAGCATCAAAAAGTAAGAAGGTTATTAAAACAAGCTAACTTTGAAACCATTGGAGCAATAGAAGACATCGATTTTCAAACACAAAGACAACTAGATAAAAATCAATTTAACAACTTGATCAATCTAAATTTTATCCGCTCCAAGGAGAATATTATTTTTACCGGACCAACAGGAATGGGAAAATCTTATCTCGCCCAAGCAATAGGTGTGCAAGCTTGTAAAAACACTTATAAAGTAAAATACGAACCCACTGCCAAACTACTCAATCGACTCAAATTATCTAAGCTCGATGCAAGCTATCTTAAGGAATTAAAAAAAATTGAATCACTGGACCTGCTTATTTTAGATGACTTTGGTTTACAAGCACTGGATACGATTATGAGAGAGGCATTACTTAATATTGTTCAAGATAGACATCTTAAAAAAAGCACCATTATCGTCTCTCAAATCCCTGTGAAAAAGTGGTATGAATTAATTGGAGAAGCCACCATCGCTGATGCCATTTTAGATAGGTTAGTGCACTCTTCTCATCGAATAGATCTTAATGGTGAATCTTATAGAAAAAAAATGTCAACGATCAATAAATATTAATTATGTAACTTTGTCAGGCTCCTTCGAAAAGTGGCATAGCTTGACCGAACAGGCTGGCATAGCTTGAGTGAAATATACATTTACTGTTTTAATAGAGATAAATATTTCTTTTCCATCCTTTTTTAACCATAAGT
>CAYTVR010000504.1:0-3702 GCA_964441245.1 uncultured Saprospiraceae bacterium
GGATTTCGTCGATTGGAAGATGGGAGTGCCTATATCACCGTTCTCACCCCAATGCCTAAGGTAACCATTGATATGATTAATTGGTGGTTTTGGTGGCATGCAGCCGATAAGCGGAGGTATCAAATCTGGTACCCCGATATGCATTACGATAATTCGGCAGACTTTCAAGGGGCTTATGATGATGCGTCAAAATCTTACGAAGAGCGATTGCATTTAAGTACGCATTTGGTTACGGAAGATGTAGGTTCGGGAAAAGACAAAATATTGATTGACTTTATGCATCCTGCTGATTTTGGTTTTGATAAGAACAAATTAAACCCTGATAAAAACACGATTATCTGTGCTCGAGTTGGTTCTCCCGATAAAGGCGCATGGGGAACAGAAATGTGTCATTTTGTTAGAACAACAAATGAAGGCGTAGAAATGAGAAGTCGTTTTTGGATTGGAAATAAAATCTATCGAATGGGAGTATTCGCTCAAGGGTTTTTAAACAATATTTTAAATTCGACATTCGTCAAGAAAAAATTAATTCCCAAAGATGTCGGTAAATGTATGTTTCATCATTGCTCACAGGAGTACCATAATTTAGCAGAGATTTTACCACAGCTTTATCAAGAGGAAAGATAAATTACTTACCTTACGATTTGGAAAATCCTATTGAAGAATTGGATATCCTTAGAGATAATCGATGCCATTCGAGGCATACACAATACATCCAACGCCTCTATATTCGGTCAGCACGACGTGGATCCGGGGACGGTTGGTAATCGTTAAAAAACAAACAAGAGTTATGAAAAACATTTTAATATTAATTATCGTCTTTACCAGTAGTATGATAACTGCTCAAAAAATAAGTAAACCTTCCATAGAAGATGCTTTAAAGGAATTCGACTTTTTGGAAGAACAAATAATTCAGGAGACAGATACCATAACTTACTATCTCAAAAACTATAAAACTAAGCCCAAAAAATTGGTTCTTTTCATTCAAGGAACAGATGCGAATCCAATTTTTTCTTATAAAATAAAAGATGACAATCCAACCTACTACAGATGGTTCCTTGATGATTACCAGCATCTTGATTCTACCTATACATTTGCGATTATACCAAAGCCTGGAATGGAAGGATTATATGAAGATTCAAGTATATCAATACCGAAAAAATACTATCAAAAAAACTATCGAGAATATAGAGTCAATCAAATCAATAAATCTATTGAAGATATCTTAAACAAACATGTTACAAACCCTGAGAAAGTAATCGTATATGGTCATTCAGAAGGTGCGGTCATTGCGGCTTCAGCGGCTGTAAAAAATAAAAAAATAACACACCTTGGTTTTTGGTCTGGGAATGTATTAAATAATTTTTACGAGTTTTCATTATTTAATAGAATTGAAACGTTAAAAGGAAATCAATCCGATTCTACTGCACATGAAAATATAATGGGTATAATAGCTTGGTATCAAAATGTCATAGATAATCCAAATTCGACGGAACTAGACCATTTTGGATTTACAAATAAAAGATGGTCAACTTATGAAAATCCTCCAATAGAAGATTTACTATCACTTGATATTCCAATCTATTCTGTATTTGGAACTAAGGATGAAAGTACCCCAATAGAAACAGCTTATCTAATTCCAATTCGATTTATGGAAAAGAGAAAAAAGAACTTAAATTTTGAGGTTTGCATGAATTGTAATCATGGGTATGTAGAAAAGGAACAAGGTCAAGAGACTAAGCATTGGGACCAGATATTTAAAGATTTTATTAAGTGGACTGAGAAATAAAAAACGACCTGCCAATAAGCAGGCGGCTCCACCCCTAATTAGGGATGGAGCGCACCTCTAACACCACGTAGGCGTACGGATCGCAAATTTTAAAACAGTACCCCTACGCAGATTGATTTTTAAACTCTGCTCTCATCTTTACAAAAATTTCATTCCCCAATTTCGGTAGCCATTTTCCTCCACTTGAGGTCATCAAAATGATCCCTAAGCCTTCTTCCGGTAAAAAGATATAGACCGTTCCAAATCCATCAAGGTCGCCTCCATGTTCGTAGGTCGAAGTTTCTTTACCGACATGTTGGAATAATCCGAAACCATAGTTCGTCCCCTTATCATTGAGCGCATAAGTTGATTCCGTAATTATCAGCCTATTAGGTTTTTCGTATTTTTTATATTGTTGATAAGCTGCCAATTGAAGTTTTATCAAGGTGGTCAAATCTGAAGTATTAGAATAGACACCTCCGCCTGGAGCGAGTTTCCCCATTTCCCACGCTTGGGTTTTGACATTCCTTTTATCCTTTCGGTAGGGCGTTACGATTGATGCTTGCTGCTCTTCATTGGCAATCGTAAAAGTGTTGTTCATTTGATATTTTTCTCCAACATACTTCTCCAATAAAGCCTCATAGTTTTCACCACTTACGCTTTCACAGATCGCACCTAATATTCCATAACCTAAATTAGAATATTGGAACTTTGCACCTGGCGTAAATTTCAATTTCAATTGGTTCAACTCTTGAAACAAATCTTCTTCCGTATAGCCTCCCAACATCGGATCACCATCAATTCTATCCACCATTTTTGGCGTTCGTCTAATCCCCGAATTGTGATGCAACAAGTTTCTGACTTTTACTTTTTCTAATCGCTTTATTATTTTTGGTTTTAAGCCTCCCTCGGCTTCGCTCGGGATGACGTTTGGCAAATACTTCACTATCGGTGCTTCCAAATCCAATTGGCCTTCTTTAATTAAATTATTGGCTACGATCCCTGTAAACATTTTGGATAAAGAACCGATTTGGTAAATGGAATTTTCGTTAACTGAATCTTTGGATGCTCTTTCCATTTCTCCAAATCCTTTTTGCATAAATATTTCTCCGCCGCTAACAACGCCTATTGATAGGGCAGGAATATTGTTGGCTTGAAGCGTACTATCTATTTTTGCTTGAATCCATTCTTTTGTATTTAAGGGTTCAGCTTTAGCTGTTAATTTGGAAGTTGGATTATTCGTAGCCAATGATTGGGTAGAGACGCTACAAGACCAAGTTGATAATAGGGCTAATAAGGTGATGATTACATTTTTCATAGTTTTAGTTTTAATTCTGAATGATCAAACCTTTGATTTGAGTGTTATTAAAATATTGTAACTATTTAGTTTCTTATTATTTCTTGAATTAAAATTTACCGAAAGGTGTATAAAAAAACCGGCTTAGCGAGTAGCCCCATTTTCAATTAAATAGTTCACAACTTTCTGATGCCCTTCCCGCTTAGCCATTAATAAAGGCGAGCGCAACTCAGAGGTCAAATAAAATCCATCGCGCACCGCCAAGTTGACATCGGCTCCTTGCTCCACTAAATACTTCACCATTTTAAATCGGCCAAAACGAGCAGCATTGATCAGCGGTGTCTCATCACCAGTTTGATGATGATCGATCTTAGCACCTTTGGCAAGTAAGTAAGCTGCTATTTCTACATCGCCTTCTTTGGCGGCCATGATTAATGGATTGCCGTCGCCGTTGATTCCAAGATTGACATCGGCTCCTCGATCTACTAATAATTTGACCATTGGGAAATGACCTGACTTCACGGCATTGATCAATGGATTGCCATCGCCTCTTACGCTTTTATTTACCTTGGCGCCATTATCTAACAATATACTTACGAGAGCGGTTCGCTTACTTCTTACGGCTTGAATTAAAGGG
>CAYTVR010000505.1:0-3655 GCA_964441245.1 uncultured Saprospiraceae bacterium
GCCCGGCTGCTAATTACGTAATAGAGCCTTATGCTGATTTTCCAAATCAAGACTTTGCTATTAAAGCTGTAAGGCATGAACGTCGTTTAGAACTAGGAATGGAAGGCCACAGACTTTTCGACTTAAGAAGATGGGGCAATGCTGAGCAAATCATGAACGACTATATCGCGAATGAGGCTAGAACAATCCCTAACATAGCCACAAAGTTTCTACCGTACACAGCAAAGCATGATTTGTTACCAATCCCACTTGTAGCAATTGATTTAAGCCAAGGTGCATTAGGTCAAAATGCAGGTTGGTAATTAATCAAATTTGAACAAATCTGAATAAAGCAGGGCTAATCATTGTCCTGCTTTTTTTATCTTTCTTTTTTAAATAAACAATGAATATTTGAAGTCTATTGAATGGTGCTTATGAAGAACTTTCTTTTGTTTTTAGGTTTTGTTTTACTGATTGTTTCGTGTGCAAAAAAAAAGTACGAGGCACATAGGCTTTTTGAAAAACTTTCATCGCATCAAACAGGGTTGAATTTTAAAAATCAGTTAATTGAAAATGACTCTATTAATATACTTGACAATGAATTTGTATATAATGGTGCAGGAGTAGCTTTAGGAGACCTCAATAATGATGGCCTGCAAGATGTTTTTTTTGGAGCCAATCAAGTCGAAAACCGACTATTTCTCAATAATGGAAATCTAACTTTTACTGATATTACAGAGGTTGCCGGAATTAAGAAAAATCATTCCTTACAATGGTCTTCAGGTGTTACTATAATAGATATAAATGCTGATGGAAAACAAGATATATATGTGTGCAATACTTTTCGGAAAGCTGAAAACTTAAGAAAGAATTTATTATTTGTAAATCAAGGTAATGATGAAATGGGTATGCCCAGATTTAAGGAAATGGCAGAGCAATTTAACTTAGATGACGCCACTCATTCCTCTCACGCACAATTCTTTGATTTTGATTTAGATGGAGACTTAGACCTTTGGATAGGAGTCAATAGTATTGAAGGAGTTGACCCCAATGAATATGCTCCTTTAATTGATGATGGGACTTCTATAAGCAGGGATCGTCTTTATGAAAATACCATCGATAAAAAAACAGGCAAACAGGTCTTTGTTGATATTTCAGAAGCAGCCGGAATCAGATATCATGGGTATAGTCATAGCTCCTTAATTTATGATTTTAATAATGATGGACTTATGGATATTTACGTCGCCAATGATTTTTTAAGTAATGATTTGGTATATATGAATAACGGTGACGGTAGTTTCACCAATAAGGCTGATGAAATATTCAAACATTTTAGTTTCTCCGCTATGGGTAGTGACATAGCGGACATCAATAATGATGGGCGAATGGACTTATTCACAACTGAAATGCAACCCTACTACAATAAAAGAAAAAAATTGTTTCAAGGTCCAACGAATTATCAAAAAGAAATCCTTACCAAAAAGTTCAACTATCACCATCAATACACCAGAAATACTCTGCAATTGAATCAAGGGATAAACCCAAATACAGGTTTCGAAGTTTTCTCAGACATAGGAATGTTTGCTGGGGTTCATGAAACAGATTGGAGCTGGGCTCCGTTGTTTGCGGACTTTGATAACGATGGATTGCAAGATTTGCTCATAACCAATGGCTTTCCAAAGGATGTCACCGATAGAGACTTTGGAGACTTTAAGGCCACGATGAAAAGATTTGTCGACAAACAACAACTGATTAATGCCATTCCGGAAATAAAAATCACCAATTTCATTTTCCAGAATAGAGGTGAGTATCAGTTTGAAGATAAAACCAAGGAATGGGGTATTGATTTTCCAACATTTTCCCATGGTGCTGCTTATGGCGATTTAGACAAGGATGGTGATTTAGACATCGTTATCAACAATATGAACGATGAAGCAATTGTATTACAAAACAACGGTTCACTCAATAATTATCTACGTTTAAGACTAAAATATAAGGATGAAAACATGGCCGCAATCGGATCGACCGTCACTATCTATTTTAACCGGAGATCACAAGAAAAGTCAATACTTTCAAACAGGGGATATTTATCACAACCTGAGCTAATAGCTCATTTTGGGATTGGAAAAAATAAAAAAATCGATAGTATCCACATAACATGGCCCAATAAGGAGATACAAAAGGTTAAAAATTGGCAGTTAAACACAGAATTTGAAGTTGCGTATATTCCTCAATTATCTCCTCAAAAAACGCAAAAACAAATTAAATCATCAATATTCAAACAAATTGGTGAAGATATAAATTTAGAACACCTATCGGCAGAAACCGATTTTATCGACTTCAACTTTCAGAGAACCATTCCCCATAAATTTTCCGAGTACGGCCCTTCCATGGCCGTAGGAGATGTAAATGGCGATGGTCTCGATGATGTTTTTATAAGTGCCAGTAGCGGATTTGAGCAAAAATGGTTCATTCAAAAACCCGATGGCACATTTCTACAGAAACCAGTTGACTACAAACTTGATAGAAGCAATAGAGAGGAAGATTCAGCAACCCTCCTTTTCGATGCTGACGGAGACAACGATTTGGACTTGTATATAGCTAGAGGAGGTGCCCAACATCGGCCAGGAAACAATTGGTACCAGGATATGCTCTACATTAATGATGGCAAAGGAAATTTTCGCCGAGATGCAGAAGCATTACCAACAATGACAAATAATTCCTCAGTAGTAAAAGCTGCCGACTACGATAAAGATGGGGATTTAGATCTTTTCGTAGCGAGTAGAGTTCTCCCCTATTCATATCCAAGTTCTGACCGTTCTTATATACTTCGTAATGACAGTAAAAATGGTAGAGCAAAATTTACTGATGTTACCCCCGCTATTGCGCCCAATTTACAATTTCCAGGATTGATTACCGATGCTATTTGGACAGATTTTAACAACGATTTATCGCCCGACCTTATACTCGTTGGAGAATTCATGCCCATAAAATGGATTAAAAATAGCAATGGAACTTTTTCGGAAATAAATCCAGGTGAAAAGTTGAATAAATTATCGGGATGGTGGAACAGCATAGTTAGCGTTGATATCGATAACGACGGTGATATGGATTATGTTGCCGGTAATGTAGGCAGCAATTTAAATTTTAAAGGGAGCATAGAAGAACCAGTTCGCCTATATGCCAAAGATTTGGATGACAATGGTACTATAGACCCTCTTTTATCATATTACCTTCGGGATAGCCTTGGCACCAAAAAAGAATACTTATACCACTCATGGCAAGATGTAACTGCTCAATATGTAGGGATAAGAAAAAAATTCAATTCGTTCGGCGAATTTGGGTCAGCTACGCTACCAGAAATGTTTGCAGATGGTTTATTAGATGACGTCCAGGTTTTGGAGTTAAATTATATGAAGTCCATATTGGTTGAAAATTTAGGAAATGAACAGTTTGCATTTCATCCACTACCGCTTGAGGCGCAAATTGCTCCCATTTATGGAACATTGCCCTTCGACATTGATGATGACCAGTATACAGACTTATTACTAATTGGCAATGATTATGGAATAGAAACATCACAAGGAAGAGCCGACGCCTTTAAAGGTTTGGTTCTAAAAAATGATGGAAATGGGAATTACCAAACCCTAGGAATTCAAAATAGTAAATTCGTAGT
>CAYTVR010000506.1:0-3627 GCA_964441245.1 uncultured Saprospiraceae bacterium
CTAAAATAAGAGATTTTTGAAAATGTATAATCTATTTTCGTGAATTACTTAAGTAACTAAACAATTTAATTTATCTAATAACTATGCAGTCTTTTGTGCTTACTCTTCCTTCCCTTCGACAAGTTCAGGGCAGGCTGTTAGATTTTCCTTAAATAGCTCAGGCTATTCGCGTCAAATCTGCCTCGATTAATCTCAAAATCCAAGCACATTTATTGAAAAAACAAATTTGTTTAGTTACTTAAAAACTAGATCAATTTTGATTACAGTCGTATAAAACTAGGGCAAACGGTTAGTACACCTGCAGTACGATCGAATGCGGAGTATTGACAGCTTTACATTGTTATATTCCGTCTACTATTTATTGACAAGATACAACAACTTTACCTCTTGTAGATGCTGTCAATATTTGTTTATGTGCAAGTTCTATCTCTTCGAAAGCATAATTTTTAAAAATGTATGGTTTTATTTTTCCGGCTGATAACCAATCTGCCAGTTGTCGCATATCATTTCCATTACTCTTAACTAATTCAAAGTTTACATGTATATTTTTTTCAGAAGCTTTTGACTTAATTTTTTCACTGACTCCAGTGGGAATTGAAATGATTTTGCCACCATTTTTGACAATGCTAATAGTTCTTTCTAATATTTCCCCTCCCATAGCATCTAATGCGAAATCGACTTCTGAAACAACCTCTTCAAAGTTGGTCGTCTTGTAATTGATAACCTCATCTATCCCAATTTCTTTTAAATATTTTTCATTCTTTTCTGAGGCGGTCCCGATTACATAAGCATTCATAATTTTCGCAATCTGGACAGCAAAATGTCCAACACCTCCTGCTGCTGCTTGCACAAAAATTTTATCTCCCTTCTTCACATGACGTGATAAAATTTGATAAGCAGTAAGTGCAGCTAAGGTTGTTGCTGCAGCATCTTCATAGCTTATATTTTCTGGAATAATTGCGAGGTGCTCTTGAGGAGCTGTTACATATTTGGCATAAGCCTGCCCATGGCCAGGGAAATTTATCATCCCAAATACCTTATCACCAGATTTAAATTTATCTACTTTTTCGCCAATACTAACGACCTCGCCAGCTAGATCCCAACCTAAAATTATCGGTTGCTCATTTTTGAGTGGTCCGTAAATCCCACCACCTTTTCTAGTCTTTACATCTACCGGATTTATCGAAAATGTATTGTTTTTAATTAAAACTTCCCCAGCTTTTGGAACGGGTATTTCTATTTCTGAATATTGAAGTGGCGTTTCAATTCCTGTATTTTTTAATTCTATTCTTTTCATTTTTTTTGTTTTAAACATTATTTAGAAGTTTACTTTGACGATTGGAAATTCAGAAGGCATCGGATCGTTTCCAGCAAAAAATTGCTGTAGTTTTGCATACTGAACATAATAATCTTTATCTACTTTGGCAAAGGTTGTAGGAAACGAACCATCTCCAGTTTCAAAGGTGTTGGTTATGACAGCGCTTATCCATCCATTTGTACTCGTTAATTCAAATACAGTATTTGCATGGGATGAGAAACCAAGATTATTGCTGGCAATTAGAATTTTTGTTTCATCAAGAATAGCAATCCCATCTATAGATGGAATCGTAGTGTCCATAGTAATTTCAACAAATGATTCCGGTGAATTGATAGGTACTTTGAATAATTTGCCTTCATCATATTTGGAGACAATCAAGTATCCATCTGGATGATATGCAATACCATTAAGACCAAAGTTGTTTGGTGCAGGTATAAAAACGTCATCACTTAAGAATGTGGAGACGTTTCCGCTAGCATCTATTTTATGGATAGCAGGTGAAAAACTATCAGAGACATAAATATTGCTATCAGTATCTTGGGTAAGATCATTAAGTAATATCGGTTGGCCTGATGCTACTTGGATTTGCTTAATTTTGTCACCTGAATTTAAATCAAAAAATGCGATAGCTCCAAATTGAGCCATAGTGGTTGAATCGCTTCGATCTGTATTAAATCCGGGATCGCCTACGCAAACCAACAATTGATTTTTTGATTCGTCTATTGTCATACCTAAGGTAGATATCAATGTTGGATCATCTGCAAAAGTCTTAATTGTTCCATCTGGGGATACTTTAGATACTTTTCCTTTTGTTAGCGAACTAATGTAAAAAACTTGTTGAGATTCGTCATAAGCGATGCCCTCTGGATACAGATTTGATTCGGTAACACTAATTGTATTTGGAACTGGAATTGGTATTCGTGTTTCATCTTTTTGACAAGCAAAGAGAAAAAAAATTAGTAAAATGGTAAATGTTTTAATCTTATTCATGATTTATTTATTTTAACTATAAAAATTATAGTTGCAAAACTATCTATAGTATCTTACCTTTGCAATAACTATCCAAATAGATAGTTGATTAAATCATTGATTATCATGGAATTAAATTGTAAAAATAATTTAATAGAAGTAGCCGGAAAGACGTTTCCGTGTGGTACTAGCTTAGCAATGTCTTTTATTGGAGGGAAATGGAAAACGGTTATTTTGTTTCATCTTAAGGATGGAAAAAAACGTTACAATGAACTGAGAAAGAATATGCCCACTGTAACAGAGAGAACGTTAAGCCTTCAACTGAAACAATTAGAAAAGGATAATATGCTATCGAGGAAAGTATATACTCGTAAACCTCCATTAAAGGTCGAGTATGAGCTTACAAAATTCGGACAATCATTTATCCCTATTCTTGAATTAATTACGGATTGGGGAAATAGAATAGCACATGAAAAGGGGAAAATTATTACCATTTCTTGATGGAAGCTAACAAGAGTAATTAAACTAAATACGCTTTTCTAGGTGCTAAAAAGGAACCAACAACAAATGACTAATAACAAACAACTAGAATGGCTAAAGTCGAGCTTAAACAAAACTTATGGATAATCATAAAATGAGATAAAAAAGCGACCGAAAGAAGCGTTGAATTTCATTTTGGAATGTCTATAAATATATATTCGTACGTACAGGATTTGTCTAAGAACTAAATTATAAAAAACTCTAAAAGAAAAGAGGCCGTTCACAAGTGAACAGCCTCTTTGTTATTAACTCTTTGATCGTTTTGCCGAAAGGCTAAAAACAATCATGTACTCAAAAAAATTACTTAACTGTAATTTCAATTCTACGGTTTTGTTTTTTACCTTCAGCAGTATCGTTAGACGCTGTTGGCTTATCGGCACCATGTCCTACAGTTGTCATTCTATCAGCAGCAATTCCTTGTGCAGTTAAACGTGCAGCAACAGATTTTGCTCTAGCTTCAGAAAGCGTTTTGTTTTTAGCAGCATTTCCAGTGTTGTCAGTGTGTCCACTAACTTCAATGTTAATTTTTGGATAAGCTTTTAATACTGCAGCAAGGTTGTCAATCTCTGACATAGAAGCAGCATCAATATTCGCAGAACCAATGGCAAAGTTTAAGTTATTGAATCGGAAAGCTTGACCCGTTGTTTTTCCACTAGCTAGAAAAGCTGAAAACTTCTCACCAACAGAACCCGTTGCAAACTTAACTCCAGACAAGGCTTTTGTAGCAGCAGCAGTCGCCGCATCAACAGCGCCTTCAGCAGCAGAAGCAACCGCTCCAGCAGCACCTGCAGCAGCATCAC
>CAYTVR010000507.1:0-3621 GCA_964441245.1 uncultured Saprospiraceae bacterium
AGATTTCTCAACTAATGTGCCCTTCGATCGCGGGAAAAATCAGCGTAATCTGAGTAATCAGCAAGATCTGCGTGCCATTTTCGGAATCGTTAATCCATAAATACTTTATTACTAAATAAAATTAGGGATGACTCATGTTTGTCATTGTGGCTAGTTTTTATTTTTTGTTCTTTTCATTTTAGCGTCATTTAACTTAGTCTAAAATTTTCTTTTTTATCTACTCAGCGAATTATCTATTTCACCAACATCGTTTCTCCGAAGAAAAATACTAATCCATCGAGTTACCTAAAGATCAACCAACCCATCAAAAAACAATGTTTGATATCTTCCATGATTGTTCTAGCTAGGATTGGCTTTAAAACCACCTTTTTCGTATCTTTGCGCGCTTATGATTAATGCGACAAATTTATATGTAAAATATGGTGACCGTGTGTTGCTCAACAATGTCAATGTTATTATCGAAACAAGTGACAAAGTAGGGCTCGTTGGCCGAAATGGGGCAGGGAAGTCTACTATTTTAAAAATAATTGCCAATTATGTTACACCAGATGCTGGTCAGGTCAACCGACCTGGTGGGACGACTTTAGGCTTTCTTCATCAGGAAATGGAATTGCCAAAAGGAAAAACGGTGATGGAAGAGACGCTGACGGCATTCGAAGAAGCGCAGAAGCTAGAACAATTGATTAAGGATTTGAATCAGCAATTAGGCGAACGAACGGATTATGAAAGTGATGCTTATACAGAGTTGATCGTTCAAGTTTCTGATGCCAATGAGCGTTTTAATATCCTTGGCGGAAATACCATGGTTGCCGATGCGGAGCGAGTACTCAAAGGTTTGGGATTCAAGAATAGTGATATGAATCGTTTGACGGATGAGTTTAGTGGAGGTTGGCAAATGCGAATTGAATTGACCAAAATGTTATTAGGACGTCCGGATTACCTATTACTGGATGAGCCTACGAACCACCTGGACATTGAATCGATTATTTGGTTAGAAAATTTTCTTAGAGATTATCCAGGAGCAGTGATTGTGATTTCTCACGATAAACAATTCCTAGATAATGTGACCAAACGCACGATTGAAGTAGAGTTGGGGAAAATTTTTGAATATAAAGCCTCTTATAGTAAGTTCGTTGAATTGCGGAAAGAACGAAGAGAGATGCAAGAGTCGGCCTATAAAAATCAACAAAAAGTCATTGCGGAAAAGGAGCGTACCATTACTCGTTTTATGGCGAAGGCCACCAAAACTAAAATGGCTCAATCCATGAAAAAGCAGTTGGATAAAATGGAACGAATCGAAATTGATTCGGAAGATACGGCTGCAATGAAAATTAAATTTCCTCCAGCACCTCGTTCGGGACAAGTCGTTTTAGATGTCAAGAATTTGACGAAAGCTTATGGCGATTTAATGGTATTGGAAGACATCAATCTTAAATTAGATCGAGGAGATCGATTGGCTTTTGTGGGACAGAATGGACAAGGAAAAACAACTTTAGCTAAAATTTTGGTCAATGAATTAGCTGCATCTAGTGGAGATTTGAATTTGGGGCACAATGTTGAAATTGGCTACTATGCTCAAAATCAAAGTGAAGCACTACAACCGAATTTGACTTTATTGCAAGTTATGGAAAATGCATCTCCTCCAGAAATGCGCACCAAACTTCGAAATATTTTAGGAACCTTTATGTTTAGTGGGGAAGATGCAGATAAAAAAGTGTCGGTCCTTTCAGGAGGAGAACGAGCTCGGTTGGCGATGGCCTGTTTGCTATTGAAACCGGTGAACTTGTTGGTACTCGATGAGCCTACGAATCACTTGGACATTATATCCAAAGATGTGTTGAAAAAGGCGATTATGAATTTTGATGGAACCTTGATTGTGGTTTCACATGATCGTGATTTCTTAGGTGGTTTGAATAATCGAACTATTGAATTTCGGGACAAAAAATTATATGAATATTTAGGTGATGTCAATTTCTTCTTGGAAAAACGGGCGATGAATAATATGCGCGATGTAGAGAAAATGACCAAGCAAAAAGCAAAAGCAGCAAGCGTTTCTGCAAAAGGAGAAGAGAAAAAAGTATTGACTCACGAGGAAAGAAAAGAATTTAAAAAACTGGAGCGAGCAGTTAAAAATGCGGAACGAGAAATAGAAAGCCTAGAAGCTAAAATTGTAGACTTTGAAAAGGAAATGGGGGTTGATGGATTTTACGAAAGTGAATCTTCAAATAAAGTATTAGAGGCCTACAATGAAACCAAATCTAAGTTGACCCAAACAATGGACAAATGGGAAGCAGCAACTATGAAATTAGATGAATTTGGTGGCTAATGAAGCTAATCTAGTATTTTTGAAAATGCTAATATCCTGTTTTTTAAAAACGTCTTTGTCGGAGAATCCAAAAAATACACAAAAGTCGCAAGTGGAATACGCTGGCGACTTTTGTGTTTTACGTATTCGGCTACTTGATGTTAAATAGATGTTATGGTTCTTTTTTATAATGTATTTCTAGTATATTGTTAAAGTTAGAGCTCTATTAATGTTTGTTTTTGACTGAGCAACAATCAATTTCAGGCTATTTGTTAACTAAAATAAAGTATTATGAAAACTAGAATTTTATTCTTTAGTCTTACCCTATTCTGTACTTCCCTTTTTGCGCAAGTTAATTTATCTGAAGGTCTCATCAGTCAATACTCAATGGATGAAGCTGATTGGCAAAATCAAAAATTATTGGATTTAATTGGGAATAATGATATTTATACCTCTGACGCGATTACATTCGATGATGACCGAAATGGTGGATTAAATGGAGCATATAGATTTGCTGGATCAGAGACCAATTTTGGAGTGGTTAATGAACAAAATAATGCTTCTGACTTGGCAAATTTAGGTGAGGTATCTCTCGCTTTTTGGCATATTGGTTCATCCATAGGACCTATGGATGAAGCTATTTTTTATTCTTATATAGATCAAAATGGAAATGGGTTTACATTAAGTAAAACTCTTTTATTTGTACCTCAACCTGGATTGTATTTGGAGTTTTCTCAATTAGAAAATTCAAGTACTATCAATAGTTTTTCTGTGGCCATACCAACGGATCAAAATTTGACTGATTGGAATCATTTTGGTTTTATTATGAATTTTAATGAAGGAGAGTTATCCATTTTGATAGATGGAGCACAAAAAATAATGGCGAATCTAGAAGTGATGGAGATAGGAAGTCCAAAAATGATATATGGACAAGGTGAATCCACATTTAGCCCTTTTATAAACTGCTTTGACGAAGTACACTTGTACGATCGTTTATTAAGTGAAGAAGAAATTTTTACTTTGTCAGGAGCGACTACCACTTCTAATATTGATTTAGAAAATAAAGTTTTTGATTTTAAAATACTACCTAATCCTGTTGTTTCCAATCGAGTAAGTATTTCTTCTCCCGTGGAATTAGGCATTCATCAAATTGAATTATACAATGAACTGGGAGCTTTAATTCAAAGCAAAACAACTTCTAATAATTTGGAACATTTATCAATGGATGGTTTAGTAAATGGCCTTTACTTTATAAGAGTAAAAAATGGATCATCGAGTTTGACTAAAAAATTAATATATCAAGGTAAATAATGGAT
>CAYTVR010000508.1:0-3604 GCA_964441245.1 uncultured Saprospiraceae bacterium
ACCCAAAAACTTTGATTTCTCATAAGGTGCCAAACAAGTCAAAAAAATATTAATGGACACTGCAGATAAAATTATTGACAAATATCCTGACCTTGTTTTAAAACTCAAAAAAGGCACCTATACCCAAGGACACTCTGAATGGTTTGGGCATGGAAAAGTCAACGCTGCTAAAGCAGTGGAGATGGCGATTCAAATGAAAAAGATCGTAAAGAAACCAAAGCCTAAAACCAAAATTCTCCGTTCTAAGCCGATGACCTCTGGCATTAAAATTCTTGCAGCCTTGGTTAATCCAAAAGGGAAAGAAGCTGGAGCTGAAACGATTTCTTTAATCAATTTATCCAACCAAGTCATTGATCTAAATAGATGGACTATTGATGCTGGAAAGAAGAAAAAGGAATTGCTTCAGGACTTAATGATTGCCCCAGGAGGATTTTTAAAAGTTAATTTATCAAAAGTAAAATTGAGCAATTCTGGTGGCGTCATTCGTTTGTTGAATGAGGAGCAAAAAGTCATGCATGAGGTGAAGTATACGAAGTCGGATGCGAAGTTGGAGGGGTGGCAAATTTTGTTTTAATGGTTCTCCAAATTTATTTGGGTATTAAAATGAATCTTAAAAGAGCATTCAATTTTTCATCCAACTAATTGGCACTCTAAATTATTAGATGATATAATCCCTTAATAATTACTCAATCTATTTAGTATCTTTTATCAAGTTTGAATTATCTAATATGTTACTTTTTTCCCGTTTGTGAACGGGAGCAAAAAGTAACCAAAACCCTAGAATATTTAAACTCCTTCCAGTCAAACAATAAATCTTCTAGCCGCCCTCTCCTATATCGTGACCTTCTTTCGTGTTAATTATATCTGATTTAGATTAGGAATGATTTTTTTTAGGCAGATTGATATTGATCATAAAAATTTCGTAATTGATCTACGATTTGAGTAGGCGTCATTTGATGTAAAGTGGTTTCATGATCTTTATATTGTTCTTGAAAAGATTTTATAAAGGCCCCGAGTTCTTTTCCTTTTAATTGAGGAAAAAGTTGCATGATCATTTTACCATTGTATTTTTCTTTTAGTTCTTCTAAAAATACTTCGCGTGCTTTTTCTTTTTTTATCGCTTCCGCTAAATTTGCTTCTGGGAAAAAGGCATCGATTTTAGGAAGATAATCTTCTTTATTCTCGAGGTATACATATTCTTTTTGAATTTTCTCCTCTTCCAAATAAGCTAAGAATCGCTTCATCGTTGTTCGCTCTTTGGCTCTTTTTTCTGATTGCTTACTGAGTTTTACATAAGGTCGAATTGAAAAATAAGGAGAGGCAACAATCCAATCAAACATTTCTTTTCGAGAATCAAATCCTTCTTCCCATTTTGAAAAATCTAATTGAAGAAATTCATAAATCTTTTTAAAATCCAATGAAACTGGAATGTCTTTTTTATAGTGTTGATTCGCTCGACGAAAAACATAGACGAGCCCTTCTTCCCCGTATTTCAAATTGAATCTCCGACAAATTTTTCCAATTAAGTTTCCCAAGTCATTGAAGGAAAGAAAAGAATAAGTGGAGTCAAAGTATTTTTCTGATCGCAAAAAATAATCAACTTGAAAGTTCCGATAAACGGTACTAAACAAAGTCCCTGTTGTTTGATACTTTTCTAATTGTAAATCCTCAATGAGTTCTTCTTTGATTTCGGCCCAAGTCTTATCTTTCAAAATAGATTGGGACAAAATAACATCTACATCTCCAAAATCTGGCTTGTTGTTAAAATAACGTGGGATCCGATATTGTTCGCCAAACTTTTGATCTAAATAGATGCGAAGTTCTTGTTCAATTGCCAAATATTTTTCTTTCGGCAAACGTCCTAACTTGTAAAGGTTTCCGCCCATTTTTTGGTGTTGTGGTGTTGTGGTGTTATTGGTTGTTGGTTGGTTCACATATTTCTTCCAAAATCAAAACACTACCATACTACAACACCACAACACCAGATTTAAAACTTAATATTCAAATAATCTGCCACTCGATCCATTTTTAAGGCAATGGACAATTCCACATCAATGTTTTTTCTTCGGTTTCCTAAACTATGTAATCCAATTGCTTTCATTGATCCATCGTTTAAAATCCAAATAGCTCCGGAGTCGCCGGCTAAAGATAATTCGTCATCGATCAGTTTATAATCTTCATCAGGAAAAATCACAAATCGATTTTGGCAAAGGCTTTCGCAAACAATAATGCCATAAGTGATCCCCGTTGTTGCTCCTGATTTCATCACTTTAGTTCCACAAATAATTTCCGTTTCTATTCCTTTAATTTTTCCTTCTAAACCTATACAACTTTGAGTCATATCAATGTCTCGACTTTTATTCAACCGAAAACGGATACAATCCAGTTCCTTTTTCTTATTAAAAAAAACAGAACCAATTTTTGCATTTGAAATTTTGTTCTTATCTGGTTGGATGACCGGAGCACTTTTCCAAAATGAAATAGATCGGTTCGGAATTAAAACATGTCTTGCAGTAATGCCGTATGGCAAATCGGTATCACGATCATAAACCACTGCACCTAGTGTACCTCCATATCCGTTTCGTCTCGCATTTCGAATGCGAATACCGCCAGTCAATTGTTCATAGAAATCATTCCTGTTGTCAGAAATTTCTTTAAGTTTTGGATGCAAATCATCTTGACTAAAATTTAATAATTCGGGAACAGGAGAAGGAATAATATTGATAGAAATGTCCTCTATTTTTTGAGGAATAATCGTTGAATCTTTTTGATATCGATCAAGATATTTTTCTTTTACCTCAATCACAATGGCTAATTCGTCCGTATACGTTTTTCCTGTAAATTTAAAACCTACTCCTAAATCATTGACACCAGGTATCTCCAACAAACGATCTTTGTATTTAAGCAAACTCTTCTTTATCTTTTGTTGCCTTTTTTTATTTTTATGCAGATCCATTTGTTAATTGATAATTGCGAAATCAAAAAATTAAATTATTCGGAGGCCATAAAATTTTCAATCTGCCGACGATGACGCAATATGTGAACGATAGCATGAGACAAAAGTTGCTCAATATTAAAAGTCGTTCCCCAACGAGCTTTGAAACTCCAACTTTGAATTTCATCCATCGGTTTATCGTATTTGTCCATTAGTACTTGATCGGTGTAGGCCAACATTTTATCTAATTCAACAATACTTTTCTGAGGAGTCAAAATCGCTTGGTCATATTCCAACCATTGATTATCATAAACGATGTTGATATAATTGGCATAAGTGTAGCCGGATTGTACAATATGAAAAAGCAAATTTTGAATCGAACGACAGTCCAAATCATTGGTATGCGGATCTTTTATGACTTCGAATTCTTCTTGAGGAAGTGTTCTTAAAATTGCTTTTAAATCAAGGCTTGCCCTTTCGTATTCATCCATTAATGCGCCAAGCATTCCAGTACGTTTTTTTTTCATAGATTCTTAGTGTTGTGGTGTTAACGTATTAAAGTGATAGGGTGTTCTGGACTTTCGTTATTGGGAGCTTCATTTTATTTCGATTGCTTATTAGAGTTTATGACTAAAGAATTTGTATGGAGCCCAAATGATCTTTTAAACC
>CAYTVR010000509.1:0-3600 GCA_964441245.1 uncultured Saprospiraceae bacterium
TGGTGATACTTCAGCTACCATTGCGCTAAACTCAGGTCAGGATTTTGTGATGATAAACAACATCATTACAGTGCTTAATAGTCAGTTACCAGATGCAACTCTAAATATTGACAATTATATTGTAAACTGTGGCGATTTCGACATAGAACTGTTTTATACTGTCAATAACTTCAATAGTACAGATATTTTACCAGCTAATACGCCGATTGCTTTTTATTTAGATGGTTTATTGATTGGACAAAGTCAAACTATAAATGAAATAGATATAGGCGACAGTGAAAGTGGATCCATAGTGGTTACGGTATCGGAAGACTCCAATGCCAATTTAACCGTTGTGGCTATTGTTGATGATACGGGCAACATGGAAGGTGTGATTACAGAAACTAATGAAGACAATAATATTACTTTTTTAGATGTTGAATTACTGCTCTTGCCAGACGTCGTCATACTAGCAAGTCTTATAGGATGTAATGAGGGTTTTGACACTTCAACTTATGATCTATTTGAAGCACTCGAAAGTTTGGAATACAATGAAGAGGATGTTTCATTTTATTTATCCCTTGAAGATTTAGAGAATGCCTCAAACGCTATTTTAATTCCAACTACTTATAATAATTCTTCAAATCCAGAGACGATTTATGTGCGATTAGAAAATCCGCCTTGTTATGATATTTATCAATTTCATTTAACGATTGAAAACTGTCCTCCTAAAATTCCACAGGGCTTTTCCCCAAATGATGACACCTTTAATGATTGGTTTAACATTCAAGGGCTCTATAACATCTTTACGGAGCACGAACTCGAAATTTACAATCGTTTCGGAGATATTATTTTTGAAGGCAACAATGAAAAACCATGGTTGGGTAAAATCAATAGAGGTCTTAATAATAAGGGTAAAATTGCTCCTGTAGGAACATACTATTATATCCTTAACCTCAATGATCCCAACTATCGACCAATGGTAGGTTGGGTGTACGTAAATTACTAGAAATGTTAAGGTTTTTATCCGTTCATCTTTTTGTTTTGGAACTGTAAATGACTTCTCATAACTTGTAGGAAAGACACTATAGTTTAAGTAACAATCCCTCTGCACTTACAACACAGATTTCTCTTTTAATTATTATCATAAAAGCAATAATGAATACTATAACGATATTGAGTTTCAGGTTAAGGAATATTATGTTGGGGCCATAATGTTTTAGAAATTTCAATTTGGGAAAAAGGCCTCGTAAGAGGTCTTTTTTATGACCAACAGGTAGTATTCTTCAATCAAAAGTTAACATTTAGTGTATTTCATCGTGTTTTTTTGCATTTAAACCATTTAAAAATTACTTTTCCCACTGTAATAGGTACAAATAAGTTTTAGCCCGAATCTAATCTACTTTGTATTTTTAAACCTAACCGCTGTTAATGGATTTTTTTCGTAGTTCCCTCTACTTATTCCTATGCGTTTTCTGCAGTATTTGTTATGCTCAACAAATTACAGTAGATAATACAGTGACACCTCAAAGCTTGGTTGAAAACACTTTGATACAAGGTTGTGTTGAAGTCTCAAATATTAGTTCACCGTCCAATGGAAATGCCATTGGGTTAGGTAGTTTTGGGTATTTTGTAAGAGGTTCATCGGACTTTCCATTTGAAAATGGTGTCGTTCTAACAACTGGTAATGCTAATGCTGCTGGAAATGGAGAAAATACTTCTACTTTAAATGATGGCAATACGAGTTGGGCAACTGATCCAGATTTAGAAACTGCTCTAGGCATTTCAGGAACACTAAATGCCACATCAATTGAATTTAATTTTATTTCAATTGCCAATCAAATTCAATTTAACTACATATTAGCTTCAGAAGAATACTTCGGAAATTTTCCTTGTGAATACTCAGATGGATTTGCATTTTTAATTCGTGAAGTAGGTACTAGTAATTCATACACCAATATAGCTTTAGTTCCTGGTACCTCAACTCCAGTCAATACCAATACCGTTCATGACGAAATTGTTGGATTTTGTGATGCTTCCAACGAGGCTTATTTTGAAGGTTACAATTTAGGAGACACTAATTACAATGGCAGAACGACTGTGCTTTCCGCTACGGCCACAATACAGCCAAATGTAGAATACCAAATTAAACTTATAATTGCCGATCAAACCGACGAGAACTATGATTCAGCCGTATTTATCGAAGGTAATAGCTTTAATGCATCTGTAGACCTAGGTGAGGATTTCTCCACTTGCGCTAGTAATGTCCTTTTAGATGCAGACATTGGAAATCCACAAGCAGCTTACGCATGGTATTTTAATAATACTTTGTTACCAACTGCCACTCAACCAATATTTGATGCGATTCAAACCGGAAATTATCGTGTAGAAGTAGAAATTCCTTTGGCCGATGGCACATGCATAATTGAAGATGACATCAACATTACATTAAGCTCAACACAAACCTCTGATCCTATTTCGGATTTTGAATTGTGTGACGACCTTAGCAATGATGGTTTTGAGATCTTTGATTTATCAACTAAGGATACTGAAGTTCTGGCTTCGGTACCATCTTCCAATTATAGTATATCCTATCACTATAATAATGCCGATGCGCAAGCCGCAACCAACTCTATTATCGGCTCCATTCAAAATACAACCACTCCGCAAACCATATTTGTAAGAATTGAGGATACAGACAATGGTTGTTTGGCATTTTCAACGTTTGATTTAGTTGTCAATCAATTGCCCAATATCGTTGACCCAACACCATTGGACGTATGTGATGATGAAACGGCAGATGGATTTACAGCAATCGATCTAAGTGTAAAGAATGATGAAATCACCAATGGACAAACCAATCTTGAGGTGACCTACTACAGTACTTCAGCAGACGCAGCTTCAGGAACCAATCCATTGCCAATGCCTTACGTAAACACCAATGTCAATGAGCAGGTTTTTGTACGTGTGCGAAATCCACAAACTGGCTGTATAAGCACTACTAGCCTCGATATTACTATTTTTGATAATCCAGTAATAAATACTCAAGATCACTATATCGACGCTTGTGACTTAGATCATGATGGTTTTGCAGACTTCGATTTAACAAGTATCATCCCTGATGTATTACAAGGGCTCACAGGTGTTATAGTAACTTTTCACGAAACAAATGAAGATGCCATTTCTGGAGTGAACCCGATAGCAGATGATACCAATTACGAAAATATAAATGTCGAGGAACAAGTTGTATTTATAAGAGTCGAAGATAACTCCACAGGATGTGCCTCAGTAACTCCAGTGGAAATTCACACTAATATTTTATTAACTGGGACTAATATTAGAGATATAAAAATATGTGATATTGGTAATGATGGTGTTGAACCGTTCGATCTCACTTCGATAGCATTGAGTATTATTAACAATATACCTGACGTTTCGGTAGCATTTTATTTGACTGAGGATGATAGAGACAATCTAATCAATGCATTGGATCAAACAACACCTTTCATTCCTACAAGTAATCCACAAGATATCTATTTGAGTTTGTCAAGTCCAACTTGTAACGACGTTGCTCAAATATTATTTGAACTCGTTCCTGTTCAAGAATTTGAGTCCATTATA
>CAYTVR010000510.1:0-3586 GCA_964441245.1 uncultured Saprospiraceae bacterium
CATAACTTTGAGTAGCTTTTAGTAGTTCTACAGGCGAAATCTCTAGATGTTGTGCCTGATCTTGCTGAACTTTGTAGAATTGCGTATCGTAGGTGTAGAGTTTTTTTTGAAAGGTAATATCTTGTTTTAGTGCATGATGTTTCTGAAGCAAGGCAGCTAGTTTAAGCTGGTCTTTTTGATGCTGTAATTCATTCTTTTGAATGATGCTTCGTTGCTTTGCTGCTTTGGCTTCTTTGTTTTTGAAACTGGTGTAGATAAGGTTAGAGGACCAGGAAACTGTAGGTCTTGGTTGACCTTTTAGGTTATAAGATAATCCAACGGATGGTAAGTATTTTAACCATTGTTTCTTAGTGGTGGATTGATGCTCTGTTAAGTTAGCTGTGATTTGCTGCTGATAGAAGGAATCTAAAGCTGCGTAAAGTTGAGCTTCGGGTGGTAAGGTGTCAAATGCAAGAAAGGAAATTAAAAGAAGTGTTTTCATAGTATGCCTTTAGTGGTAACAAGATGTAGTTTTCTTGCAAGAAAGGCGTATTATGAAAGTTGATTTGTAATTATTGGTTGTACAATATAACGAAAAGTTGTGGGATTTCGTTTCTTAGCAACTATCGTTCGGCTATAATCAGTTAAATTAAACGTGATTTCTATCTGTGAATTACTTAAGGTAAAGGTTTTAAATTGGGTGAACTTTCTTCTTTGTTTTAAATTATATTTGGTAATAAGTGCTTAAAAAAGACAGTTAATACCAAATATAAAGCTATTTTTGCTTTGGATTAAAACTTAAAAATCAGTCTTATGATTGGAAGAAAAGAAGAGATAAAGAAAATAAATCTGCTACTTAATTCAAAACGTTCTGAATTTTTAGCGGTGACAGGAAGGCGGCGAGTTGGGAAAACCTACTTAGTAGATACGATGCTTCGGGCACATTATTGTTTTAGTGTGACTGGAATTCAAAAAGGAAGTACGACAACTCAATTAGTAAATTTTGGTATAAAGTTAGCCGAATATAATAAAGAGGATCGTCCATTGGTATTTAAGAATTGGCAGATGGCCTTTCTTCAATTAAAAGCTTATCTAAAGACCTTAGATAAAAGTAAGAAGCAAGTTATTTTTATTGATGAGTTACCGTGGATTTATACACCTCGATCTGGGTTTATTCAATTACTTGCTCATTTTTGGAATGATTATTTATCAAAAGAATCCCATTTTCTTTTGGTTATTTGTGGTTCAGCAACATCTTGGATTACCCAAAAAATAATCAATGATCCAGGAGGACTACATAATCGGGTAACCGAAAATATTCATCTCCATCCTTTCTCATTAGCTGAAACAGATGAGTTTTTAAAATCAAAAGGATTAAGATTAACACCACAAGAGGTGACAAAAATATATATGACATTGGGAGGAATTCCCTTTTATCTGGAGAATCTTAGAAAAGGAGAAAGTTTTGCTTCTGGTATTGAACGTATATGTTTCGCTCCGAATGGTTTACTTCGAAATGAGTATAATAATCTTTATCAAGCTCTTTTTGCTAATGCAGATTTACATCAATCTATTGTAGCAACACTTGCGAAATCTCAAAGAGGAGCAACCCATCAAGAGATTTTACAAAAGCTAAAAATGAATAATTCAGGGAGTTATCAGAGAGCGATTGATGAATTGATTCTTTCGGATTTCCTTGGGGAGAATATTCCATTTCAAAAGAAAAAGAGGGGAACGTTATATCGACTTATAGATGAATATTCGATTTTTTATCATCGCTTTATTAAGCCCAATAAGAAATATACTCCGGGAATGTGGCAGCAACTGTCTGAGCGTCAAGCTTACAAAATTTGGTCAGGCTATGCCTTTGAGACCCTTTGTCATAAACATATTGATGTTATTAAAAAAGTGTTGGGTATTAGTGCTGTATATACAGAAATCTCCAGCCTACGTGTACCGGCTTCGAAAACGCATGAAGGTTTCCAAATTGACTTAATTATCGACCGGAAGGATGAAAGTATTAATCTTTGTGAAGTTAAGTTTTATAATGGGCCATTTACGATTAATAAATCCTATTACCACCAACTGATTAACAAGCGACAACGATTCATTGAATATACAGGAACAAAGAAGCAAATTTTCTTAACCTTTATTACAAATTATGGATTAGTTGAAAATGACTACGCAGCCGAAGTCGTAGATGCTAGTATAATGCTTGAAGATATGTTGAGTAGTTGAGATTTGATTTTATTACAGGTCTAGTTTTGAATAAGTTTCCTGTATCCGTTCAACTACGTTTAAAAGTTGAATGGATACAGGAGATTTTTAATTAACTGACTTTTGCCAAAGTTGTTGTTGTTCTATTTTGTTCGATTAATTTTTGCATCAAAAACTGATACTTCTTTCTTCCCTTTTTGACAAAATCTGATTCGATATGAAACACCTTTTGATAAATGTTGAAAGGTGGAAATTTCTGGACACCAATCACCATAAACGTAGTACCTTTAAATCCATCTAAATAAAAGGCGGTTTGTCGATCGTAATCGTGTTGTTGAAGTTGTGCTTCAAATTCTTCGATATTGGTGGCACTGGTAGTTTTAAAATCAACAAGGTTTTGATTAGAAACAACCAAATCGAATTTTGCTTTACATTTTAAGCCTGTTTTTTCATCTTTCCAGTAATGAGCGACCTCGGTTGCTGATCTCGATAGGAGCGTATGTAATAACTCAAAACTCATGACTTTTTCGAACATGGCGTTGAGGTTTTTGATCTCTGAATCTCTAAGATTGAATTCGGGTAAAAAGAATTTTTCGGGCTCTAAGATCATTTCATGAAAGGCGGAGCCAAAGACTAAACACCTTGCAGGGAATATCAAATCTTTACCTTTCAATTCATAAAGTAATCGAGTAAGTTGACTATTGCTGACTCCTTTGATTCTACGGATATCGTCTCGTGGTAATTCACTTTTAGGAATGGAAGCAGAGAAACCGTAATTTGAATATAGGTTGATAAAATTAATCAGCGAAGCTTGAGAAAAACTAGTGGTCTTTTTGAGCCATTTTGGAATTATCATATCGAGGGCTGCTTTTCCCAAGTTGGTATAAATTCTAAAATTATCTCCATATGGGTTTTCGATTTGAGCAATTCGTTTTTTGACTCGAAGGTAGAGATTTTCGAGTTTTGGTTTTCGTCCGGTGGATCTTAATCTTCTGACTTTCATGGTTTTTGTTTTGGGAAGTAGTCTCTAAAATTTTAGAGACCACTTCCAGTTAAATAAATATTAAGCAGCTGCTTCTTTTTCTGAATTATTTTGAATCGTTGCTACCTTGCCTTCTTGCTTCGCTTCTTCGATAGCTTCTGCACTTCCAGTTCCGTTGAGTTGTTGGATAGGGGGATTGTAATTCACGGATAATTCGACATAGGCATCGCCGGTTAAAGTTTCTGATCTCCAGATGTTGAGCGATTCACCGATTAGTTTTACTTCATCCTGTTGCTTTTCATCTAGTACCTTGTAGGAGAATTCTGCTATGAAATATTTATTACCTTTTCCTTCTCCGGAGGATTTTACTTTTTCGACGGGTGTTGCGGTGAGGATTACTTGACTTAG
>CAYTVR010000511.1:0-3582 GCA_964441245.1 uncultured Saprospiraceae bacterium
CCCAATTAGAAGGATTGTTAGTAGACAAGTCAGTAAAAGATACCTGCTGCCCTTCGATAATGTCCGTTTGATTTGCATTGAAATTTGCAATCGGTGACTGGACATCTTCATTTACGGTAATATATCCATTCTTAGTTTCCGAATCATTACCAGCGCTATTAGAAGCTACGAGGGTCACATCATATGTACCAGGACTATTGTATGAGACATTTGGATCTTGTGAAGTTGAAGTATTCGGACTACCGCCAGGGAATGACCACACCCAATTAGAAGGATTATTCGTAGACAAATCAGTAAAAGATATCTGCTGCCCTTCGATAATGTCCGTTTGATTTGCATTGAAATTTGCAATCGGTGGCTGGACATTTTCATTGACAGTAATGTATCCATTTTTGATTTCCGAGTCATTACCTGCGCTATTTGAGGCAAGTAGTGTGACATTATACGTGCCTGGACTATTGTAGGTTATATTAGGGTTTTGTAAAATTGATGCACTTGGACTACCGCCTGGAAAAGACCATACCCAGTTTGAAGGATTATTCGTAGACAAATCAGTAAAGATTATCTCTTGCCCTTCAGTGATATTTGTCTGATTGCCTGCAAAATTTGCCACTGGTGCTTGTACAACCTGATTAACGACGATGTATCCATTTTTTACTTCCGAGTCATTACCGGCGCTATTTGAGGCAAGAAGTGTCACATTATACGTCCCAGCATTATTGTAGGTTATTTTAGGGTTTTGTGAAGTTGATGAACTCGGGCTACCGCCTGGAAAAGACCATGACCAATTAGTAGGACTATTTGATGAGAAGTCAGTAAAAGATACCTGCTGCCCTTCATTAATGAAAGTTTGATTCGCACTAAAGTTTGCAACTGGTGCTATTACATCTGACTCTACAGAGATATAGCCATTTTTTATTTCAGTGTCACTTCCCGCTCCATTCGTAGCAACAAGGGTTACGTTGAATATTCCAGCATTATTGTAAGTAACATTAGGGTTTTGTGAAGTTGATGAATTCGGGCTACCTCCAGGAAAAGACCATGACCAACTCGTCGGACCATTTGTAGATAAGTCAGTAAATGATACTTGGTCTCCTGCAATTATGCCTGTTTGATCTGCATTAAAATTGGCTATTGGTGCTTCCTCTAGTATGGGATCTGCAGTGATTTTACCAATCCATGTACTTAAAACATTATTATAACCATTATCGAAATTTTCGCCATAACATCCAGAAACCCAAACTTCTATTCCATCATTTATATGTCTTCTTGAAATACCTGAGTAATCTCCCCATCTTTCCGTATCGCTCGAAAGGTAATCAACATAGCTATCACCTTCTCTAACTTGAACCGATGAAGACCAATCGTAATTTTCATCACAAGTCACAACTCTAAATTCAGGATAGGTAGTAGAACTGGTTCTTAAAAACCCAATTAATACATTTTTATCTGATGTAGATGTAGTAAATGGCGCTATCGATGGAAAGGTATAATCAAAATTTTCCAATCCAAAAGTATTTCGTGTAGCTGTAAATGTAGGTACATCTATCCTGCCATAATATATGCCCGTATACCCATCGGCCCTCTCCGAATTAATAACAAAATGAACTGTTTCATCTGCATAAAAACCGGATTGCATTCTGGTGTCATTGGTACTCATTAGATTGTCAGATCCAAGTTGTAATCCATCTCCACTCAAACTATATGTTGGTACAGTAACGCTGTTTACTTCCATAGTGGGATTATTGTCTATCGTTTCTGTAGTCCAATAAAGCATCACATCGTTTCCACCGCCAGAATTACTGCTTAAGAAAAATATCCCTGGACCAAGAGTCCCATCAAATCCATACGAAATCGGAGCTACTGTGAAATCTTTAAATCCATTCGCATCAGTTATATCAGTCCAATAAAGCCAATTGATATTGCCACCTGTAAATCCATTGCCTTTATTGATTTGGTAAATAAGAACTTCATTAAAATTATCAGAAGCGCTAAACAAATTCCCTGATATGTATAGTTCTTCAGTAGAAACACCAATACTTGGAAAATCAAACCATGAGCCAGTATTTGCCGGGTCTCCATCTAAAGTATAGAACCACCAAGAATCGTTAGGATCGCTGGTAGTAGAAAACGCAACAACTACTGTCGATGTAGCTGGTGTATTTCCATTGAGTACAACTAAGATGAATTTATCTTCTGATGGATCATATATGATTTTAGGATCGAAATATCCACCTGATAATTCAAGTACATTAAAAAAACTACTAAAAGATGATTGACTAACTGAATTACCATTGTTGTCAGCAAAAAATATGCTCGAATTTGTAACAGATACGATTTGCCCTCCATCCGATACAGCTATATTATTATCAGGAGGAGTCCATCCATTAAATGAATTGCCTTTAAAGTCCAATTCTACTTCAGGGTCTATGACAACACGCTGCCCAGATGACATATTATCCTCCTTGTCATTTTTATCTAGTTTGGACTTAGTTGCATTTTTTTGACTAAACTTATGCAAAGTTTTTTGATGCTTTATACTGTCTTTTCTTGATTTTGAAAATTCGTTTCCATGTTTTACCCCAAGATAACTGTAAGCCACATCCCAATATTCATCTTTAATATCAATTTTGTCATACTTGCCTTTGGGGGGTGATGATAGTATTCCTGAATGACTTGAATTTACTAGTGTTTTCTCATTTCCTAGTGTTGAAAAGTTAATTGTCTTTTGGGCGCTTAATTCAAAGGTTGAAAAAAGGAGCATAAAGAATAAGCTTAGTGCAATTGCTTTCATTTTAGTTGGTTTTTCCGAATTAAATCAAAGATATTCGAGAGTCTCAATAAATGTGTTAAGTTATTTACTGAGGCAGTATATTACATTTTATCTATTTAGAAGTTAGTATGCTACGATAGTGATGTTTGTTTTCGAAAATCTAAAATCCAAATCAAAGCATTTTTATCATAAATATTGAATATTATAAAGAAAACTGTCTACGTTTCTTCGAAATAAAAATATGAAATTGATGCTCAAAAAATCAGTGAACTATCAAATAATTAAAACATTACGTAGATCTACGTAAAATAGAAGTAGGATTACTAATTAATTTTGTCCACATTTACTTTTATCTGAAATAGGCAGCTCACATTTTTATTGATACTATGCAATTAAATCAATTATTTCTAATCCAGATTTTAATTGAGATGAGGTAGCTTCAGCTCTTAAATTGCCAAAATACCATGTCTCACAAGCAATATTCTTACAATAAGGCATAACTTTCACAGAATGTATCAATATCAATAGAATCAAGCAAGGCAAAGGTTTGTCTGACGATTATGCTATTATTCAAACTATAAAAAATGATTATGTATTCAAGTGATTTTTAATAATAGAGATACAGTAATAGTATTTTTAAACGGTTAATTGGAATGACCGCTTCTGAATAAGTTAAAGCTAAAAGAGAATAGAAGCAAAAGAAATATTGAACAATTAAAATTAATATTCTCTTCCAATTCACAATTCACAATCAACAATCTCCAATCAACAATCTCTAATCATCAATCTTTAATCTCCAATCAACAATC
>CAYTVR010000512.1:0-3569 GCA_964441245.1 uncultured Saprospiraceae bacterium
TTTCTTCCCAAGACTCTTTTAGCTGGTCCAATGCCCGCACAGTTGATGAGCCCTTGGATGCTTCCAAATTTTTGAAGTCCGAGATCAATCATTTTTTGTACACTGGTTTCATTGGAGACATCTGTTTTTACAAACAAGGATTTTTTCCCTAAGGCAGATTGAGCAATTTCTCCGGCCGCTTCATTGATGTCCGCGAGTATGGCGTTTCCTCCGTTTTGGAGGATCATTTCAGCTACTGCTAATCCGAGCCCCGATGCTCCTCCTGAAATTGCGAATGTACTGTTATTAATAGTCATTTGTTTTGATTATTCATTTAAATTGTAACTGTTTAGCGGTTTAAAAGCCCAACTTCAAAGGGGTAGGACTTACAATCTGACGATATAAAGTTTTGCCGCTTTTTACTGTCAATCTTTCTAAATGTACCGCAGAGTTCGCAGAGCTAACGGGTGATTTTCACCTATCGTTTTTTAATCACACAGAGGGCACAGAGTTCACAGAGCTAACGTAATTTTTTCGCGGCTTTGCTCTGTGGCCTCTGTGAACTCTGTGTGATCAATCCACATATTGGTACGAAACTTAAGTCTAGGTTTTCCAACTCCCTCCAAAAAATTGCAAGACTTGACTCGTCATGTAATAAGCACATGAGAACCTGTCCTGCGGCCAGACGGGCTCTATTGTGCCTATGGTTTAAAATCGCATTAAACGAGCAATTATTTTGATTCATAAAGAGGATACCACTAACTAAAAAGTGACACAACTTTACCCACCAGAGACCTACAATACACCTGCTGAATAATTACCTTCTTTTCTTCAAAAAAGATCACCCTCGATATGCCGTATCAATCACCAAATCTCCATTAGCAACTCGACTCACACAAGCACACATTTTCTTATTATCTCCCTTTTGCTTTTCACTAAAAAAACAATCCCGGTGATCAATAGAACCCGTGTATGCAACAACATCAACTTGGCACAATCCGCACTCCCCTTTTTGACAATCAAACATTACATCTACATCCGCAGCATTCAAAGCTTGCAGTAGCGATTGATTTTCACTTACCTCTATTTCCTTGTCGAAACGAGGAATTTTTACGGTAAACTTTTGAGGAGAAAAAAGACCAGAAGCTCCAAAGGTTTCGAACCTCAGATTTGCATTATTGTAATCACTTTCTTCCCAAATTTTTCTTACCGCATTCATCAATCCCAATGGTCCACACAGGTAAACAAAGGAGGTGGAGGATACAAAATCCAGTATATTATCTAAAGGGTACAGCCCTTCTTTTTCACTAAAGTGAACGATCAAATTATCCCCCAGTAAATTGCGCAGCTCCTCAATGTATGCCATGTCAGATGCCATTTTGCCGATGTAAATCATAAAAACATCTGAACCTTTAGCCTTTAATTCCTGAGCCATGCCGATGACTGGTGTGATGCCAATTCCGCCCGCTATCAAAAGGTATTGATTCGAATTATAGCTGAGTTCAAAATGATTCAACGGAGAGGAGATTTTGATGCGGTTTCCTTTTTGCAGGCCACACATATATCTGGAACCTCCTCTGCTGTTCTTTAATTTTTTTACAGCGATGGTGTAAGGCTGATCTGGTTCAAATTTCCCAACTAAGGAGTAGCTCCGAATTTCAGGTTGACCATTTACCAGTACAGAAATATCAATATGCGACCCGACTGTAAATGGGTGCGTACCATCCAGTGCTTGAATTTTTATTTGAAAAATACTGTCCGCTACCTTTTTAATATTCGTAACGGTGGCATCCATCCATGAATTTCTAAACCTCATTTTCGTTCATTGATTTTGGTATGTCAAGATATTGTTCAGCTTCCACCATTTTATCAGTAATTCTTCTGGCCCACATTGCTCCAGCATCAATATTTAAGTTGTAAAAAATTCTATCTGGATTTTCATCAATTGCAACTTGCTGTGCTTCGAGGATATCTTCGTCCTGAGCAAAAATCCCTGCTACTCCTTCCCGTGTTTCTATTGTTACACTTTGGTCGGTCAACTTGTAATTTCTTGCAAATGCCCAGAAATAATAACAGGTCTTATCAGTAGAAGGCGTGATGGTATTCAAAACCATTCCATTGACGCCATGTGAGCGATCGCCATCGGGAGCCCCGGTTCCTGTCACTGCAACTCCTACGTCTATGTTTACGGTACAAGGAGCTTGAAAATTGATAATTTGCCAACGATCTACATGACCATTGTGCTTGATTTTTTTATTCAATTGACCTTTCCAAAAAGGAGGTGGGTCAATGTCATTCATCCATCGAGTAACCGTAGTTGTTCTTTCATCATAATGAACATCGAAGGGTGACTCGGCAACATTGTCATCTCCGATGGTTTCCGAGTGAACAAAGGTTTCGTGGGTCAGATCCATCAGATTGTCTACGACTAATCGATAATTGCATTTCACCTCAATCACTTTCCCATCACCTGCCCAATGAGGATCACTGTTCCAATGCATATCAGGAATTAAAGATTCATCAGCCATTGCGGGATTCCCCATCCAAGCCCAAATAAAACGATACTTTTCAACAACTGGATAAGAGCGAACGCAAGCCGAGGGATTGATCGTTTCTTGAGATGGCATATGTGTACAGCGCCCATCACCGTTGAATTCTAAACCGTGGTATCCACAAACAACGGTATCTCCTTTAAGTCTTCCTTTTGAAAGGGGCAATAAGCGATGCCAGCAGGCGTCTTCCAATGCAACGGGAGTACCATCTTTCTTTCGATACATCACCAATGGTTTATTACAGATCTTCCTGGCCAATAATTCATGTTTCAATTCTACATCCCATGCCACAGCGTACCAGGCATTTAATGGGAAGGATTCGTTCATTTTAAAAGTGGTCATAATTTTTTTTTGAGGAGCGAGGGTTCAGGCGTGAGGTGCGAGGAGTACGGCACAAATATTACTTTGGCCTCAGTCCTCGCCTCTAAAATTTTAAGTTTATATACCTTTTGAGCCTTCTGCTTAGTTGCATTGCGGGTTACTTGCAACTACTCGCACCACAGCCATTAAGTCGTAATTAAATCCGTTACATATAAGTGGATGCAAATCCACCATCGACAGGGATATTCGCACCGCAAATCCATCGTGATTCATCAGCACACATAAAACTAATCACATCGCCAACTTCATCAGCCAAGGCTGGACGGATCATACGATCGGCATCCGCTTTCACCTGCTCTTCACCCAACATAGTAACAAAATCTCCCAAAATAGGTGTAAAAACAGGACCAGGGGCTACCGTGTTCATCCTAACATTGTGTTCCTTGAGGGTTTGAAGAGCATGTTGAGCAGTCCAAACGATTAAGGCTTCCTTGAAGTATTGGTAGCAAGTCTTTTGATCAACTGGGTTATCGGCAAGCCATTCTGCACCTTCTTTGAATGAAGAGGTTTGAGAAAGTGCTTTATGTGCTTCTAATCGCTCTGGCCAAAAATAGCCCAGGATCGATGAAACATTCACAATCGATCCACCTTGACTCATCTTTGGTAAAATCTTTTGTGACAAGGCACGAAGTCCAAGGAAATTGACTTTTGCCACCA